>CAZEZQ010000737.1:0-3583 GCA_964516245.1 uncultured bacterium
AACTCACTGCGGGCTCCCAAGCTGCGCTGCACGATAGATTGGTTCCCAACCCAATAGGCTGGGGCCAGAACGAAACCTAGTCCAAATAATATTCCGCTCCAAGGGTAAGATGTGTTGGTATCGACCGGCAAGACTAATTCAAAATGGTTTTGAAATTCCGGTCCCATGTTGTGTATTTTATCCATCAATCCTGTAAGGCCGCCGACATTGTAAAGCCCGATCACCAGCGCGACACCGGTTCCCACCAGCAGCATCACGCATTGAATCGCATCTGTGTATACAACTGCGCTCAATCCACCGATCAGGGTGTAAAATCCAACGAATACAGCGGATGCCACAATCAGCCACATGATGGTCTCTTTTTCAGTCCAGCCCCATCCGGCTCCCAATTGTGCATGAACCCCCAGCATCAGATTCATCATTTCGGCAGTCAAAAACAGCATGATGCCGATATTAAACACCAGCACCAAACTCCAGATTCCCGCGACGATCATGCGGACTTCTTCGTTATACCGTTTGCCTAGATATTCGGGGATGGTGTAAACGCCGGAGCGCCAAAAATAGGGGATGAAAATAAAACCGGCGATGACCATAATCGGGACCGCGCCCAAAAAATCAAAATTGCACATTACGATGCCGTTTGAGTATCCATCGCCCCCGAGCGCCATGATGTCCATGGCTCCAATATCTGAAACCACCAGCGACATGCCAATCGCCCACCAGGGCAGGGCCCTGCCACCCAAAAAGAAATCTTTGCCGGTTTTGATTTTCCGCCCGATATACAATCCGATGGCCAACGTGACGATTACGTAAAAGCCCATAATGGAATAATCCAACCAGTTCAGTGCTTGTCCCATAGGTCCTTACCCCATCGTTTTTGATTGAAAGACTTTATCATGTCATGCTAATCCAGTGAATGCAAGCAATAGCCGTTCAGATGACAACAAGAATTTTTTTTATTTATAGGTTCAATTCTTGATTTCCAGTCTGGATTCAGCCACTATGTGGATAATTACTTATTGAAATAAAATGTATGAAAGACGTTCCGGCAAAAAGTCTTTTTTGGAGCGTAGGCGTCCTCGCCTGCAACAACCTACAGTGCAGGTTGGATGGCCATGTTGCTATATATTGTTTAGTCGTTTTTTAGATCGGACTTTTTGCCGAATCATTATGAAAGGAATTTGGGGTATGGCCCATTTGGCGATCAATGGCGCAGCGCCGATCCGGCGCAGGCCTTTTCCTACGTGGCCGGTTTATGACGAAAGCGAAATCAAGGCTTTGATTGAAACGCTGGAAAGCGGGATATGGGGGATTGATTCACCGGTTATCGAGCAATTCGAAAAAAACTTTGCTGAATTTTGCCAGGCCCAACACGTGGTGGCTTGCACCAATGGCACAGACGCCATTTATGTTGCCTTGCAGGCACTGGGCTTGGGTCCGGGAGATGAGGTGATTATCCCCCCCTACACTTTCATTGCAACGGCAATCGGTGTTCTTATGACTGGAGCCACTCCTGTTTTTGCCGATATTCATCCCGCAACCTATAATATTGATCCTCAAGCGGTAGAAGCCGCTGTCACAGAACATACCAAAGCCATTGTCCCGGTTCATATTGCGGGCAATCCCGCTGATATGGATGCGATTTTAGACATTGCCAAAAAGAATGGCCTGTATGTGATGGAAGATGCCGCCCAAGCCCATGGGGCGCAATGGCGCAATCAACCGGTTGGACCTTTGGGCCATTTGGGGACTTTTTCGTTTCAATCCTCAAAAAATCTGGCGGCTGGGGAGGGGGGCGCTTTGGTTACCAATGATGAAGCACTGGCTGAACGGGTGCGTTCGTTTGTCAATTGCGGCCGGGTGAAAGGGGGGGCCTGGTATGATCATCATGAAATGGCGGGAAATCATCGCTTGAGTGCCTTTCAAGCGGCTTTATTAAACGTTGGAATGCAGCGCATTGAAGAACAGATGAATACCCGTTCTCAGAATGCCTGCTATCTTGCTGGCCGGATCAACGATATTGAAGGGATGGAAATGACTGGCGTCCATGAGGGTTGCACCCGGCATGCCTATCACTTGTGCATATTGCGTTACAATTCGGAGGCTTTCAAAGGTTTGCCAAAGGCTAAATTTGTCGAAGCTTTGGAAAAAGAAGGGATCGATTGTGCCAGTGGCTATTTGCCGCTTTACAAGTATCACTACTTTCAACATTTCCCTGAACAAACTCCAACATACGATGCCCTGTATAAGGGCCGGGTCGATTATAGCAAAACACATTGCCCTGTGGCTGAACACGCCAGTGAGAATGAAGGTGTGTGGTTGTTTCATGAAATGTTTTTGGGCGATCAAAGTGATATGGATGATATCGCTGATGCCATTCTGAAAATTCAAAAACATATCGATGAATTGGTTGAATAGAGAAAACACTTAAACACTTTTGCATTAAGTCTATACGCTTATTTTGTGTATACTTGGAGCGCAGGCGTCCTCGCCTGCATTCTATTGATACAGGCGGGACGCTTGCAACAATATACAGCGCAAGTCGGATGGACGCGTTCTATATATTGTGCAGTCGTTTTCTAAATTGAACTTTTTGCCGGATTTTCATTAATGCAGGCGGGACGCCTGCGCTGTATTAATGCAGGCGGGACGCCTGCGCTCCAAAAATGTCTCGCTGGAGGGGTTGGCAAATCGTTTGAAATATTGTTCATGGAGGTTCTCATGGTGAAAACCGCTGTTATTCTTGCTGCGGGACGCGGCACCAAAATGTGGCCGTATGGTGATACCTGGGCCAAAGCGGCTTTGCCGGTGGCCAATCGGCCTGTGATCCAGTGGCAATTTGAAACATTGAAAGAAGCTGGTTTAACAAATTTTGTAGTGGTTGGCGGCTATTTAATGGGGCAAATCCGTGAAGCGCTAAAGAATGAAAACAATGTTACATTCGTTGAACAATCCAAACCCACCGGCACTGCAGATGCACTTTTGCTCGCATTGAATCAGGTTCAAGAGTCAGAGTTTCTAGTGGTTTATGGGGACATATTGTTCACAGCCGAATCATTGAAACCCCTATTAGAAGTTGGAAAAGAAAAAGGCGCTGCTGCTTTGGTAAAACCTGCAGCGGCAGAAGCATCACTCGAATGGCTTTGCGCCAATGTAAAAGAACAAAAACTCACTGCAATCTTGGGCCATCCCCGTGAAGCCTCGCATCAACTTTGTGGGATGTACTATCTGACCCGTGAGATAATTTCCCACCTGGAACAAAATCCTGGTTTCATGGTTTCGGTCGAAGTGGGCAATATGCCTCCCGCTGAAAATGAACTGGCCCAATCACTCAGCCAATTTCTCAATGATGGCAATTCAATTGCAGCGGTAGAAGCCAAAGGCGTCTTTACCGATTTGGATAAACCCTGGCACTATCTCGATGCCAATACTGCTTGGTTAATTGATCAAGGTTCAAAACTCAAAAGCAATCAGCTGGCGGATGGCGCTGTTATCGAAAAGGGGGCGGAAATTGGCGGGTATGTTGTAATGGGTGACTGAGGCTTTCTCCGGGGAATGCTATGTCTCCCTGTGTCATCCCCCA
>CAZEZQ010000738.1:0-2669 GCA_964516245.1 uncultured bacterium
GTGACTACTACTACCACCAACAAGACCATAAAGATGCCAAAATTCTTTTTCATAACTATTTTCCACAGATTGCATTATAATAATCTTTGATTACACAAATTAAAAGACATCATAACTGAACTATATATTCCAGAATTCAGAGATCTAATTTCAAGGAGTGAGATCATGGCGAATCGTTTTAATTTAGAATATTGGGAAGATGATGGATGGTTCGTTGGGAAATTAAAAGAAGTGCCCGGTATATTTAGTCAAGGTGAAACCTTGGACGAATTGATTGAAAATATTCAGGATGCATATCGAACGATGTTGGAGGCAAACGAAGATGAAACAAACGAAGTTGATCAAAAGCAAGAAATTGAGGTTGAAATTTGAAACGACAAGAATTTATTCGCCTTTTGGCCAATGAAGGATGTTACTTGAGAAGACATGGCAAAAACCACGATATTTATACCAATTCGAAAAACGGCAAATCCGCACCTATTCCTCGACATACTGAATTAAAAAACAGTTTATGCAAGCTTATAAAAAAGCAGCTTGAAATAAATTAGGATGTTGATGAGTCAACCTTCTTCCGGCATCGGTTTCCCCGCCAATTCATCAATCACCCCTTGCCTGCGTTCGATGGCGTTGAGTTGATCAAGACGTCCAACAAAGATCATCACTTCACCTCCATCAGGCAATACCTCTTTCACCAATTCGCCTACTTTGCGTCCGGCGCGGTAGTTGTTGGTTCCTACATAACACAGACGGTCGCTCTCTGGGGCATCGCTGTCGTGGCAAATCACGTTCGTATGTTCTGCGGCGGTGTTGATCAGTTCGGTCTGGTTTTCGGGATCGATAGGGCACAACGATATACCATCCACTTCTTTGGCGAGTAGTGATTCTACAAAGCGCTGCTGCTCAGCTGGGCTGCCATTGGGGGGCTTAAGAAATTCAACCTTCACGCCGAAATCGGCCATGGCTTTGTTGACTCCAGCATTGGCAATGCTCCAAAAATCGGCAGTGTTGTTGCTGAGAAAACCCAAATGAATCTCACCATCCGGAGGTGGGGGCGCATTTTTCCCCTGTTCTATCAACCCTTTGAGTTCCTGCCAAAACTCTTGCACATTGTTTTCTTTGATAACGCGGGCAGGGATTTCCATTTTGCCGTCCTCAGGCAATACAGAGCGGTCTCCTTCGGCCAGGCTTTTCAAAATGCGCACCGCTTCGTACCCAAACTTAAATGGCTGCTGAACGACCGTCCCATGCACATGGCTATCGATGATGCCTTGCAGGGTTTCATCGTCTTCATCAAAACCAACAATGTGCATTTTGCCCTGCAGCCCAACATCTTTCACCGCTGACAAAATGGCAGGCGGATTGTAGGCCCACAGGCCCACCATGCAATCCATCTCGGGATATTTAATAATGGCGTCTTCGGCGTTTTGCTTGGCGCGCGACATATCGACCAGATCAGTCCGGGTATCCAAAATGGTGTACTTGCCCGCTTCGATCTTTCCAGATTGAGCAGTATTTGAATCTTCATTCACTTTTGTGCAGGCCCCCATCAACAATGCGAGAGCGAACAATCCCACCAAGCCAAAACTGTTCATTCGTATCAACACGGTTCACCTCCCCGAATGTTTGTAGTACGAATGTGTATTTTCACTGCTTTTGGGGAATAAAGTCAATTGATCTCAAACATTTGCGAAGACCTGCCTTCCGTTTGATCTTTTTTCCTCATCCGTTTATAGTACACCCATCTCAAAAAAGCAAAACAAATGAGGTGCATTTCTTATGTCTGAACTCGACACGGCTAAATTGAAGCTGCAAGACGACGACCGGGGTTTCTGGATTGTGTGGAAAGGCGGGACCCATTTCGCGGTGGTCAAACAAACCGGCCAGCAGCTGGGTGAATGGCACGAAGACGAAGAACCGACTGAAGAACGGGCCCAGCAAATTTTAGAAGAGATGAAAGAATCGGGCGAATATCTGCATATTATGGTTTGATACGGTTTCACAAAATCGTAATCAACATGGCTTTTTCCCTTTCGCCCAGCCCTATGGCTATTGTATGATCATTCAAACCGGCATCCCGGCGCAAACAATCAACAAACCAATATGTTGATTTGACTATTTAATACAAATCGGAGGAACGAGAATGGCCAAGAGTGACGTCTTTATCGGACCCACCAAAGAATACTTTCCCAAAGTCAAAAAAGTGGAATACGAAGGACCGGAATCAGACAATCCCTTCGCGTTTAAGCACTACAATCCCGAAGAAAAAGTCATGGGAAAAACCATGGAAAACCACCTGCGTTTTGCGGTGTGCTATTGGCATACCTTCAAGGGACGCGGGGCGGACCCCTTCGGCCCGGGCGCGGCAATTCGAGAATACGACAACTTTGACGACCCCATGAAAGTGGCGGAAGAAACCATGTATGCCGCGTTTGAGTTCTTTACGAAACTACAGATCCCCTTCTGGTGTTTTCATGACCGCGATATCGCCCCTGAAGCCGACAATTTGGCGGAAACCAACCGTCGTTTGGACGAAATCTGCAAACTGGCGAAGAAACTGCAAAAAGACACCGGCAAAAAGTTGCTCTGGGGGACCACCAACGCGTTCTCGAACCGGCGCTTTATGGCGGGCGCCAGCACCAACCCCTCACCCCATGTCTTTGCCTATGCCG
>CAZEZQ010000738.1:2679-3579 GCA_964516245.1 uncultured bacterium
GGCCATGGAATTGACCCATGAGCTGAATGGGGCGGGTTACGTTTTCTGGGGCGGCCGCGAGGGCTACGAAACCTTGCTCAACACCGATATCAAACGCGAAACCGACCATCTCGCCCGCTTTATGCACATGGCGGTCGAACACAAAAAGAACCTGGGCTTCAAAGGCCAATTGTACATCGAACCCAAGCCCAAAGAGCCCACCAAACATCAATACGATTTCGATGCCGCCAACTGCCACGCTTTCTTAATGAAGAATAACCTGGTCGACCATTTCAAAATCAATGTCGAAGCCAACCACGCCACGTTGGCGGCTCATGCGTTCCAACACGAATTGGAATATTGCATTGCGCACGATATCTTCGGCTCGGTCGACGCCAACCGGGGTGACCTGCTGCTGGGTTGGGATACCGACCAGTTCCCCACCGATGTGTATGACACCACCTTAGCCATGTATTCTATCTTGCAAGGCGGTGGCTTCAAAACCGGCGGTCTGAATTTCGACGCCAAATTGCGCCGCCAATCGATTGATCCTCACGATCTCTTCCACGCTCACATCGGCGGGATGGATGCATTCGCATTGGGTTTGAAAATCGCAGCCAAAATGATCAAAGACAAACCGCTCATCAATTATGTGAAGAAACGTTATAGCGGCTGGGATAAAGGCTTTGGCAAGCAGATCGAAAATGGAGAAGCCACATTCGCCGATTGCGAAGATTACATCCATAAACATGGTGAACCCGAACTGCAAAGCGGCGAACAGGAATATTTAGAAAATATAATCAATCACTATATTTTCAACAAATAAAATTGTTTCTCTTGCTCGTACGAAAGGCAGGCAACTAACCGGAGGAGAAAACCGGGATGGCCGGCGCTTGAATTCGCCGGAGCCAAGGGAGTGCT
>CAZEZQ010000739.1:0-3575 GCA_964516245.1 uncultured bacterium
TGGCCATCTTTTTCATAATCCTGGCAATCCTGGTTCAAAACGCATTCTTTAACACCCATACCACAGCTACTCTAGCGTAAACTGAGGCACATCCACCGGAACGCCACCCTGCTCTTTGCTTAAATCCGCCGCATGCATAAAGGCATACATCTCGATGATTTCTTGCGCACCCATTGGAGATTTTCCGGTCTTAAAGAAAGTGACAATCTCTTCGATCAACCCTTTATAACTATGGCCTTCGAACGAAACAATTTTCTTGGAGCCGAACACGGTTCCCCCATATCCTTTTTTACCTTCACGTATCCCGCGGAAAGTGCCAATTCGACCTCCCTCCCAACGGCCAACCACCATATCAAGTTCATCGGTAGATGTACGGGTAACCTGCTGGCAGCCGGTTCCCATCGCGGCATAGAGCAAAGACACGCCATGCACCCCATACCAAAACAAATCAGGATGATGCGGCTCATAACTGCAGGGAGAGTAGGTGTCGCAGCCGAGTACCGTCCCCACATTGTCCGGATCCGCCGCTTCGCGCACCCCTTCCCACCAGCGCAGGCTCGACCCTCCAAACCAAGGGACATTATGATCTTTCGCCAGTTGGGCAATCGCCACCACATCCTCCAAACTGGCCGCAATGGGTTTATCGATAAACATCGGCAATCCCGCTTCAATCACATGCTTGGCCTGTGGCAAATGCTTGCGCCCATCTAGGCTGGTTAACAAAATACCATCCACTTTCTCACACAAATCTGGAATCGTCTCAACGATTTCGATCCCAAAATCGTTCTTGAGTTGATTGGTAAACCGATCCACCCGGCTGGCACTCGCATTCACATCCGCGCTCCCACCTTTATACCCCGCAACGACTCTCACCCCCGGCACATGATTGGAATGGCTGGAGTCATTCAGAATCCTGGTAAAAGCAATCACATGCGAGGTATCCAACCCAATCAACCCCAACCGAATCTCATCAGCAAAGCCAATTGCAGTTGTTAACAATAGAATTATGAATGAAAGCAGTAAATGTTTCATAATACCCTCTTAAATCGAGTCTTATTTGCAAAAGTTCACCGTGCAGAATGATGTGTTCACGCTTCGTCATGTCTAGCATTCCTCCCCCAATGAAATGGGGCCTGCGCGCCGTGGCGTGGAGGTTAGGAGGGAGTTAAAAGTTTTGCCTTACTTAACTCTCAACCCTCCCCTAACCCCTCCCAATCTTGGGAGGGGAATATTACTACCATTTTTCCGCAGCATCATCAGGCAACTCACGGATGTAAATATTCTTGAAATACAACGTATTGCCATGATTCTGCAGTTCAATCTGGCCGGTAGGATAAATGGGCTTATCCCGTTCCCAATAGTTCTCCATCACCACATGGTCCACCACCAATTCCCCGTTGAGGTAAATGGTAACATACTCATCCACCATAATGATACGGAACGTATTCCATTCACCAATAGGATTATCGGCGGTAACCATCGGTTGTGATGGATGCTTTTGGTTATTATATAGCCCACCTGATCCAATGCCGTTGTGGTGGCTTGGGTCCCAAATCTGCACTTGCGGCGAGCCGCGCAGGTAGATGCCGCTGTCGCCATTTTCTTTGATCTTCCAATCCACCAGCATTTCAAAATTGCGGTAATCTTTTTCGGTGCACAGGCTGTTCCCTTCTCCATCAAACACCAACACACCATCTTTCACTTCCCAATGTTCTCGCATTTCCTGGTCGGCTTTGGCCTGCGCTTCTTCCAATTCAGCCAGGCTCATTTCCGCCCGCTTGGGTGGATTAGCCACCAAACCTTTCCAATTGGTTAAATCCTCTCCATTGAATAAGGCTTTAAAGCCTTTCGGCGGAACATTATCCGGAAGGGGGTGCTGATTGAGTTCCTTGATTTGAATATTGCGAAATTTCACTGGATGGCCGTGGCCCAAAAACCCAATATGCCCTCTAACATTAGCCAATCCAGGATGGTTATTTCCATCCATCGGTTTGGGGGTGCGGGCGACATCAAAATGGGCATCAACAATGGTATGCCCATTCAAAATCACCTTGATGGTTCGTCCGTTCACAATCACCGTTTCCCGGTTCCATTCGCCATTGGGCCGCAGATAGCCGCGTTCAGCAGGAACCACGCCATACACCGAACCGTGCGCCTGATACGGCTTGATCCAATTATAGGTGGGGTGATCGTGATCCAAAATTTGGATTTCCATTCCGTCTCTTGAGGGGCTGCCAGGAACCGGAACCCGAATGCCCAAGCCGTTGTTGCCTTCTGGCGGCAAGAAAAATTCAAATCGAACAATGAAATCACCAAACTCACGCTCGGTATAGATATTCCCACCAGTATCTGGATTGCATTTGATTGCCCTGTCTTCAATCACATACCCGCTATCACTGCCTTTCCAACTATCACTCCAAAACCAGCCGGTGAAGTCTTCACCATTAAACAAAGATCGAAAGCCATCCACATGCGGTTCGGGCAAAGGCGCAGGGAGATGGGCTTTGGCCCGTTCAGCCAAATCGCCATCGTTCAAATAAGGCAGTGATTTCTCCAACGCGGCATAGGCTTTGTTGGTCCGTATGCCATAAGCATCCCCTTCTTCGGGGCACACGATTTGAACGATGGTTTCTGCCGCTTTTTCTTGCAGATTTTCATTGTCCAAATAGGGGATGGTTTCTTGCAAAGCTGCTTCGCCATCAATCGCCTCAAATAGATTCAACAAGTGAGATTTCGTAGATTCACTGGTCTCGGCAAATGCAGTCACCAATGCGGCCACTTTGGCTTGTGATGAATCCAGAGAATTGATTACGGCATAGATCGTATCTTCCGCTGCATCAGCTTCTTCTCCCTCACTGTTATCAAGCAGCGCGACCAGTTCATCCAAATTTTCAGGCAGGCTTAAATCCCGCAGGGCTGTGATGGCTGCGAGGCGAACTGAAGATTCATCATGCTCAGTATAGGCCATTACCGTTTTGAAGTAGGGGGTGGCTTTCCGCTGCGCCAATACATCCAACAGCGCCACTTTGCCGGGATTGGAAACATCCGGCAACACATACGCGATCGTGGTGAGCAGATAATCGCCAGGCACTTGCAAGAAGGCTTGTTTTACCGAGCGGATCAATCGCGAATTCTTGGTGTATAAAAGATCGGTGAGTGACGGAACACTTTCCAACCCACCCAGTTGAAACGATGCATCAATAGCAGCCAATTGAACCGATTCTTCGGAGGCATTCAAAACATCCAAGAGTATGGGCAATGCCACAGGGTCACCCCGTTCCCCCAAAAACGCGATGATTTCCGCGCGCACTTCAGGCGTGGCGGTTTTGGCCCGGTCGATCCATTGCCAGGTGGCTTGCCGGCCAGGGATGTTCTGGGCCAGTTGCAGAGCCACATTGCGGTAGGTTTTGTAAGGGCTATTCATCGCTTCAAGCAAGGTATCCAAAGCCTCTTCTTCTTGGATCGATACAATGCCGCGCAGAGCGGCGCATTGCACATTGACATCTTCTGCACTGGTGTACGTATTCAACAAGGTTTGATACATGGTAAGCGCTTGCCGGTCAGCTTGACTTTCG
>CAZEZQ010000740.1:0-3569 GCA_964516245.1 uncultured bacterium
TACTGGGAGACCCCACCATTTCATTCCCGAAATTCGAGACAGTATCTGGATCATTGCAAGACAATGGCGAAGATTGGATTGTGAATTGGGAGGGGATTGAAGAATCTGAGTTTCGTACATGGAAGCAATATGAAAAAGATTTTTTGTTTGTTGAACGATTGAAAAATCTATCAAAACAAGAAATACGGAAAAACAATATCCAAGCGATAGGGAGCGAGAAAATTCGCTTGAAAGATGGTGAAATTGTGGTAGAGCATGGTGCGGTTGCAATGCCAAAACAAAAAGCGGGCGATGTGATTGCCGCAACAACCGGCCAGTGGGCCTATATTAAATTTGTTGAAGATTCGCTTGAGATCAATCCATCATCTCCCAAGTCAGGAGAAACCATTTATCTTTCCGCCCGGGTGCGTAATAGCGGTGTGGCCAGCGCTACGGATATTGAAATCAGGGCCTACAAAGGTGAAGTGGAAAACTGGAACAACCAACTGAGAGCGGAGGTTGGAGAAAGCGGGGCCAAGATCGGCCGGCTTGACCCTGGTGAAGAGCAAGAAATAACGGTTCGGTGGGACCCTACCGATAATGCGGGAGAACATCGGCTGAAGATTAAAGTTGATGGCTATGCAGGGGCCAATCCGCAATACGAAAGCGATACAATGACTGGAAACGTTCATGTGCGCCGTAAAGCTGATTTGCAAGTGATGCAAGAACAAGTACAGCTCATGCCCACTACAGACGGCCGGTTGGAACTTCAATTCGCCATTCGCAACACGGGTGAGAGCCCAGCCCAACGGGTGGTTGTGGAAATTGAATTCAAGTTGCAATCCAAAAAACAACCCACCCAGTTTCGATTGCCTCGTGCTTTGGATATCGAAGCAGAAAAATCTTTTACCTTGGGGGGCATCAAACTTTCCTCCGATCTCGAGTGGATTGAAATCACTATCGATCCAGACGAGATCGTGGATGAAGAATCCCATCAAAACAATTCATACCGGCACGAAGTGGATTAAATTATTCTACTTTGCCAAATTCTCAAGAAAACTGGCATGTTCTTCGCCATCGTTGGCGTTGCCGCCCCAGCGCCCCCAAATTTTGGCGCAGATGTCGGGATCGCCATCGTTATCCACATCGCCCACCCAGGCATCGTGGCCGCCTAGTTTGCCGTCGAAGATGATGCGTTCGACAAACTCGCTGCCATCGCCGTTAATATTTTCGAAGATGTACCAGCGCGGGAACGCGCCGCGGGGGCGGATGGGAGAGGCTTCTTGTTCGACGGTGAAGATGTCGAGGTCGCCGTCCAGATCGAAATCGGCCAATTGCAATGAGTGGAACGAGCCGCGCACGCCCGAGGCCGGTTGGGGGATAAATTCGGCGCGAAAATTCGGCGGGGTGCTGCCGTTGCTATATAACACCGCGATTTGCGAGCCGGTCTGGTCGGTATCGACCATAATAATGTCTTTGTCGCCGTCTTCATCAATATCCACAATCCAACTGCGTGATGATACGCCGTAAGGTCCACGCGAACCAAAATGAAGAAAATGGCTTTGCCATTCAGCACCTTGCTCGCGGTTTTCCATCCAGCGGTCGGGCAGAACGATATCGGCGTCACCGTCTTGATCCAAATCGCCCACGCCATTGGTGGCAAAGCCCGAATGCATGTAGTTTTCGCTCTTCAGAACAATGTTGGTTACCAACGTACGTTCCCAATTTTTATCCTGCTTGTTTTTATCCTGCTTGGGATTGTCTGGGATGTTATACCAATGGCAGCCTTCGCGGTCACCTAAAACCACGACATCTTTCGCGCCATCCATGTTGATATCGGCAATCACGATATCGTGGATTTCGGTATTGATGCGGTCATCATAAATGAAACGTTGAAATTCGCTTTTGCCCTCGGCGTGTTGGTTGCGGTACCAGCAGCCGCCTGAGACAATGTCGATCCATCCATCACCATCCACATCATGCACGTTTCCGCCCAGTTGTACGGATCCGACAGGCCCGAGGTAGTGTTCTTCCCATTCATCAGCATTTTTGAACTCATACCAATACATTTTGTCGCGGCGGGTGCTGGCGGCGAAATCGAGATCACCATCCTGGTCGAAATCCGCCAAGGCGGAAGTGCCAAAACCGGGGTTGCCTTCCACTGGCGTGTTGCGGGAGATGAAGTGATGTTTGAAGGTAGACTCGTTGATTTCGGAGTAGGCGGTAAGCGTGATAAGTGATAGGAAAAGAATAGACAATATTGTGCGCATGAGTTCCTCCTAAGGCTATATGGCCTGTTTTTAAGTGTTTGTTGGTGGGCTGAAGCCCACCCTACATTTTTACCCGTTCAATATAGGTTCTGAAGATCCGGCAAAAAGTCCGATCTAGAAAACAATTACACAATATACAGTAACAAGGACATCTAATGCGCACTATATGTTGTTTCAGGCGAGGACGCCTGCGCTCCAAAAAAGACTTTTTGCCGAATCGTCATCGCTAAAAATATTTGAAATTCATGCATGCAATTGCCTTTATTCCCATTCATCGCGTAACTCTCGAATGTATTGGTCTACTTCTTTTGAATCAGTGAACATTCCTTTGCAAGCACCAAAAAAATCCTTGAGTTTCTTTTGCTCGGCTGAATGCTTTTCTAACGGTTGTTCAGGGATGACAATCACTTCAGCCTGTGTTCCCTCTGAAAGTTCTGGAATTCGCAATTCTACAAGGCCACCTGCTTTCACTGTGACCCATTCTCTTATCGTTTTGGCCATTGCAGTTCTCCAAATTGAGAGCCATATAATTTAATTTTCTCTTTGTTCTTCATACTCTTTGTGTCTTTCAATCTGACGCTGTAGCCCTTTTGGGTCAAGTAGGGGGGTCGTTGGTTTCTATTCGCCACTGGTTTAACAAACGCAACAAACGGTCTTTATGTCTTCAATATTTAGGATCATCCACTAGGTTATTGAATTCGTGAGGTGTCCATTCTCCAATATTATTCAAATTATGAGAAATTTGTTTTAATGATGATTTTGCTCAACTAACTCTATAGACTTTATGGTTTTTATTTATCATAGAATGATACAAAACTGAAGTGAAACTCGAGGTTTAACATGGTTATCAAAATGATTCGAATCACATGCTGCAATTTGTTTTTGTTTGCGATAACACTTTCCACGCTGGCGGCGGATTGGCCGATGTGGCGGTATGACGCCAATCGCAGCGCAGCTTCGCCGGAAGAGCTGTCCGACGCCTTGCATTTGCAATGGGTGCGTGAGTACCCCCAGCAAGAACCGGTGTGGGATGATCCGCTTAATCAAGACTTGATGCAATACGACACCGTGTACGAGCCGGTGGTAATGGGTGATACGATGTATATGGGGTCTAATGCCTTTGACCGCATGGTGGCGTTGGATACTAATAGCGGCGAAGAGAAATGGGCGTTTCATGTGGATGGCCCAGTGCGTTTTCCACCAGTAGCCCACGGCGGCAAAGTTTATTTTGTTAGTGATGATGGCTGCCTTTATTGCGTGGATGCGGAAAGTGGTGAAGAGGTATGGAAATACTGCGGTGTTCCCAAAGACCGCAAGGTG
>CAZEZQ010000741.1:0-3554 GCA_964516245.1 uncultured bacterium
ACTGTATGTTGTTGCAGGCGAGGACGCCTGCGCTCCAAAAAAGACTTTTTGCCGATTCGTCATCATAAGTATTTCTGCGTATTAAAATAGATCTTTCCAAATGAGTTTTTTTATCAAGCAAGGGTCACATTTATTTGATTCTTCATACAATTTTTTCAATAAACACCTTAGCCCTTATATCCTTTTAACCTCAATGCTGGATTATAACTCCCCTCAAAGCTCCGCTTCCACCAATTTCCAGATTCTTTGCGCTCCTCAAAATTCGTAAATTTGTAATCATACACCACCGCCCGAATGAAGAGGGGTGGATTATCGGGAAAAGGATTGTGTTGAAAATGCTCAAGAACCGTTTGATTTCCCAGTAATATTTTCTCTTGCAGTTTGATCAGCCAGCGATTCTGTTGATAGTTCTCCAGCGCCGCAAACCACATCTGCCAATCCATGCGGGGCATGTGGGGAGCGGCAAAACCAGGCGCTCGGCTGGGGTCACCCACTTTGTAATGAAATTCATAAGATTTCCATTCCTCCCCGTCCATGCTGCCTTGAATAATAATCTCCGGCCGTTCTTTGGTCATTACCGCAAACAATCCATAATTGTTCACAATATGAAAAGGTTGTATGATTCGAATTACATCAATCATTGGTTGTACAAAATAACCACCACGGAAACACAACAAATAAAGATAAAACACCCCCAACATCAACACACAGAACCCTACCCCCCGATTTAGATAGCGTTTGGGAAAGCATTCCATAGGATTTTGAAATAAGGTATACGTGCCTGTTCTCCAGCGTTGTGGCAAAAGTTGCCGCCAATACACATCGTCGATCAACAACAAACAAAGCGCGATGCTTAAATAATTAAAAAAGCCGTAATTCCCGGTAATCAATATCAAAATTTGAAGCGATATCAATAAAATACATGCCAAAAAGCGGGGCCGCCTTGGGGTAAAAATAAGAAATGGAACCAGCAATTCAATGAGAAACATCATCAAACACGAAAATTTATGAAACCACATCGGCATTTGATGCACATACCACGCCACCCAATTGGTGAGCGGCTGGGTTTCATAATGATACAAGAGTGCCGTCATATTTAGCCAAGCTTCATCTCCGGAAAGCAATTTCACCATCCCCGATGAAAACATCAAACGAAACAGTAAAAACCAAAACAATACGAGGATGATTCTCGAAGGCGCTGGTTCACTTTTGACTTTGGGCCACCATCGCCAAGGAGCAAAAAATATCGCCAGAAATCCCGCTTCGAGGAGTAAAGAATCCCATTGATACGATAAAAACACTTGCCCCACTGAAACCAGAGAAAGATAGAGTATCCACAAAATCGCCAATAGAAGCGCAGGAGCCAGCCCTACGATCAGCAACACAGATAAAATCATCCCCAACCAACATAACCCATGCAACATCAAATCGCTTGAATTCACCCAAGTGAGACTTGGTACCAGATAATATTCCAAACCTTCGTATCGTTTAGCAATCTGATTTAAATACTCCGAAACAGGCAGTAAGCCATCGCTGCCGATCAATCCGTCGATTTGCACCCACAACGAACAAAACGCCATGAAGTAGACTACTCCTATTGCTTTTAGAAATATCCATCGGCTCAGGTGATAGGTGGCGGGTTCATCTGACCGGCCAATCAGCCAAGTCATCAACTTGTCAAAAAAAAGACGATTCTCTGCAACCACTCGATAACCCCATTCGCTGATGGAAGCAAAACCCGGAAGCCATTGGTATAAAAACCAAAACCATGCCATTCCCGTTGCAAGACGTAGTGGCAAAAAGATCGCTTTGGCTCCAAAATGCACTGAGCCATCTGTCTCCAAATAATGCACCGACTTTTGAAACTGTTTGGATGGAATTTCGGAATATTGCTCTCTCACTTTTTGGAATGGTTGGTAATCGATCTTCTCACCAACCCACTTCTGCAATCGAATCACCCAGCGGCGGCAGAAAGAGCAATCCCCATCAAATATCAATAAAGGCTTATCGTGTGGCGGATTTGAAATAGTTGTAACCCATTGTTCGGGCGTCATGGAATCGATCCTTTTTTCTTTATAAACTCTCGCATATAAACTAAATCGAATCAGATGATCTCTCAATCCATCAATCCAATCTATTGATAGTCTGAGAAAATTCTATTTGAAGTGAAGGCCTTTTTTGTATAGAAAAAGAATAGGCTAGCTGTCAATGCTATTTAGCGACATGAATGAAAGATTGATTGGTTAATTGATGGTGTGTCATCTACTGCGATAGGGTTTCGATCCTGAAAAATGATGATTTTTATTCAGGTGGTGCTGCGGATAAATCAACTATAAGAGCGTATCATTTATAGAGTGGTTTTCAACAAAAAAGGCGGTGTCAAACCGCCTTTTTCTGTACATTAGGATAGTAATTCAGTATTACTTACGCCACTTCAGCCGCCAATGGTTCTTCGGCCATTTGAATGCTATCAGAGATATGCAGCAACCGGTTTTCATGCATACTTTTGTGGTAATTATCACTTAACACTTCATAACAGGCTTCAAAACCTTGCGCTTCTTCTTCACGATTTAACATGCGAAGCATATTGGAATAATTCTTTAAAATCACTGGAAGATCGGGATGTGTAAGGCCGTGCTTTTCTTTGCTTACTATCAACGCTCGCATGAAAGCCCGTTCAGATTCATCATACAGTCCCTTAGAAAAGAGTGTCACAGCCAAATTGTTGAGCGTAATAATCAATCGATCGTGCGCCTCACGACAACGGTCTGTCCACTCGTAAGCGGCTCTGAGCAATTCTTCGGCAAAATCATAATCTCCACGTTTGAACATTTCGATTCCCGTATCCTCATACAAGTTACAAATTTGCTCTGGATAAGCTTTTTTCATGATTATGAACCTCCCTGTTCGTCCTCATTAACATTTATTGCAATCTTTAACTCTTTTTGCAATATTCTTTTATATCGTCCACGTTACATGTTATCGTCTCTTTTGTTTTTTAATTGAGTAAAAAATGCTAATAATGAACATTTTTACCAAACAAATGGATTTACACAGAAAGGCTCGTGTAACGGGCGTGATTTTGATGATGAAAACGCAATCGACCCGTATGCACCCATTCTTCCACCAAGCTGATATCAATATCCAACGTTGACGCTACATTTTCCATATT
Organism: uncultured bacterium; assembly: GCA_964516245.1. Taxonomy (GTDB): domain Bacteria; phylum Hinthialibacterota; class Hinthialibacteria; order Hinthialibacterales; family Hinthialibacteraceae; genus CAZEZQ01. The sequence continues at coordinate 3,173 of CAZEZQ010000741.1, forward strand.
CATTTCATGAACTTGATTCACCAACCTGACGGCTTTCTCCAATTTTTCTATATCTTCTTTGAAGCACTTCAAGCACATGGAATGCAGCTGCAAATGAGCGTAATTCCCACATCGTATACAGTTTCCAAAATATTTGTTTCGATCCATGTTACATCTCCATCAAATTGAATACACAAATAATATCGACATGCTATGAGTACAATATTAACATATTTTTACTTGATGTCAAATATTTTTATCCAAAAATAAGGAAAACCCCTATTTCTTTACACTTATTCTATTTTTGAGAATATTTGAAAGGATTAGAACTATAGATGGTTACAATTGAAAATAAAATTAATAAATACTATTAGGGGCGAGTTAAATGATCGGCGAGCGAATG
>CAZEZQ010000742.1:0-3553 GCA_964516245.1 uncultured bacterium
ACTCTCCAGTTTTTTTATTTTCCTTTTATACAATGTTAATCCTTATTCACAAAACGGTACATAAATTGCTCCACTTGATTATCAGCACATATTTTAAAATGAGAAATTGCTTTAAAGTGTAAAGACAAAATGGAAAATTTGTTTAATGCATATTAAATAAACATTTAATGTCTGTTAAGAACATCAGACATTTGAAAGTTTACTAAATGATATGTACTTAACTGCGCTAATAATTATCTATATTGAAAAATTAATGCCGGGCGAGGGTTGCCGAAAATATAGATTTTATAAGTTTTATTCAAATAAGTTTTTGATTTTCATAAGATTATATTTAACCAAATTGGTCATCAATTAAAATATAGTATAAATGAACCAGATTTTTTTCGCAATTTTTCTTTATCAAACTTGTGGGAATTAATATCCATTCATGAGCAAGTTATAATCTCGAGAAAATTATATTCATTGGTTCATTATGCCATATAAAGTCGTATTAATTTCTATACATAAAGTTTCTTAAAGCAGTCGAAATTTTCAATATTAATTAATTAATTGATATTAAATCAAGGATAAAAATATGAGTGCTAATGATATCGCTGTAATCGGAATGTCACTACGTTTCCCGGGTTCAAATACTGTCGGTGAATTTTGGAAAAATCTAAGTGAAGGCAAATATTCCATTCGAACTTTTACTGATGAGGAATTATTAGAAGCAGGCGTCAATCCTGAATTATTGAAAAATCCCAATTATGTTAAAAAATCATGCTTTTTGGATGATATCGATCAATTTGATCCAGAGTTCTTCAATTTGAATCCAAGAGAAGCAGCGATTATGGATCCCCAGCACAGGCTGTTTCTAGAGTGTTCTTATGAGGCGTTGGAACACTCCGGCAATACTCCCGAAGCCTATGATGGTTCCATTGGTGTTTATGCCGGTTGTGGAATGAATATCTATTTCAATAGTAATTTGCTTACCAATCCTGATTTGATTGATTCCTTCGGGTATTTTATGGTCAAGCATACCGGGAACGACAAAGATTTCATGACCACTCGCCTTTCATATTGCTTGAATCTCAAAGGACCAAGCGTTTCTATTCAAACAGCTTGTTCAACTTCTTTGGTAGCCGTTCATTACGCATGCCAAAGTTTGCTCTTTGGTGAATGTGACATGGCATTGGCGGGGGGAGTGACGATCGATCCCAACCAAGTGAAAGGTTATCTCTCTCAGGAAGGGAGTGTCTATTCGCCGGATGGCAAATGTTATACCTTTGACCATCGCGCCAATGGAACCGTATTTGGCAATGGGATAGGAATTGTGGTTCTCAAACGAATGGAAGATGCCATTCAAGATGGTGATACTATTTATGCCGTCGTCAAAGGAACAGCGATTAACAATGACGGCACTAACAAAGTAAATTATCTAGCTCCGAGTGTGGAAGGTCAGTCTGAGGCTATGATTCAAGCACTTGGAGTGGCTGACGTGGAAGCAGAATCGATCTCGTATGTAGAAGCTCATGGGACCGGGACAAAACTGGGCGATCCCATCGAAATCAAAGCATTGTCTCAAGCATTTGGCACACAAACCACCAAAAAAGGATATTGCGCCATCGGTTCCGTCAAAACCAATGTGGGCCACTTGGATCATGCGGCGGGGGTATCCAGTTTCATCAAAACTGCTTTGGCCTTGCATAACAAGAAAATTCCCCCAAGCATCAATTATGAAAAACCCAATCCTTTGATAGATTTTGACAATAGCCCATTCTATGTGAATAACCAATTGCAAGAATGGAAATCAAATGGTTTCCCACGAAGAGCCGGCGTAAATTCTTTAGGAATCGGTGGAACCAATGCATTCGCCATATTAGAAGAAGCTCCAAACCGAGAATCCTCACCCTCCCAAAAACCATGGTTTCTTTTGACCTTATCCGCCCGTAATGAAAAATCATTGGATCAAATGGCTCAAAATTTGGCTGATTTCTTTCAAGAAAATCCCTCTGTGGATCTTGCCGATACTTCCTACACATTGCAAATGGGGCGAAAACATTTCTCTCACCGCCGTTATGTCGTATGCCAATCAACCGATGACGCGATCGAAAAATTACACATTACCGATTCAAAAAAACATTCTAATGTTGTTAAAGACGTAGAACCGTCTCCTTTTGTGTTTATGTTTTCAGGCCAAGGTTCTCAATATCTCCACATGGCCTCGGAACTCTACGAAACAGAACCTGTGTTCCAACAAGAATTTGATGAATGTGTTGAGATTCTTCGGTCTCATTTCGACATTGATCTGAAGGAAGCGATTTATCCCAATTGCCAAGATGATGAGAATGCAAGTGCCCAATTAAATGAAACGTCTATTACCCAACCGGCCTTGTTTGCCATTGAGTATTCTCTTGCGAAATTGTGGATGTCATGGGGTATCACACCTGAATCCATGATTGGGCACAGCATTGGTGAGTATGTGGCTGCCTGCCTGGCAGGGGTGTTCAGCAAAAAGGATGCGCTCCTACTCGTAGCCAAACGCGGTCAACTGATGCAACAACTTCCCAAAGGGAGTATGTTGACGGTCCAATTGTCCGAGTCAGAAATTCTCCCTTATGTGGATAACGATGTATCGTTGGCCACCGTAAATTCATCCTCATTTTGTGTAGTATCCGGACCAACGACATCCATCGACCAATTGGCCTCTCGTCTCACTGAAAAAGGTCTGTTGTGCAAAAAGTTGCATACTTCCCATGCATTTCATTCCTCTATGATGGATCCCATTCTTGATCAATTCACCCGTGAAGTGGAAAACACAAAACCCAATCCTCCGGCAGTTCCTTTCATTTCGAACCTCACGGGTACATGGATCAAAGATTCAGAAGCCACCGACCCCGCATATTGGGCTCAACATTTACGAAATCCAGTGCGGTTCTATGATGGCCTGACAGAATTGTATCAACAATCAAATCGTATTTTCCTGGAAATCGGTCCAGGAAATACCCTCGTAACCTTTGCAAGACAGCATCCCTCCAAAACCCCACAACAAACGATCGTTTCTTCCATTCGTCATCCGAAAGAAACAGGAGCTGATTTTGCATTCATACTATCAACCTTGGGACAATTGTGGTTGCAAGGGATTCATATCGATTGGCATGGGTATTATGCCAATGAAAAACGACAACGTATTTCTTTGCCTACCTATCCATTTGATCACAAACGGTACTGGATTGAACCTGGACATTCGCAATATGTTCCAACCGGTGCTTCCAGCCGGAAACAACAAACGGAACAAGAAAGATCGGAATCCATCAAAGAAAATACTTGGTTTTGGAAACCGGTTTGGAAAAAAGAAAATCCCGAATCCACATCCCCTCCAAATTTGTTGGAAAATTGGCTGGTTTTTGCGGAACCGAACGACTTTGGCAACCGATTTGTCGAACATTTAAAAAACGGGACTGGCAAACAAAATGCGGAAAATCATCCATCCAATCGATTGACAGTGACCAGCCCGGGTAATTTGAACAGCATTACCGTTGAACCCCACCCACGGCAAGAAACCGCAAATCAC
>CAZEZQ010000743.1:0-3552 GCA_964516245.1 uncultured bacterium
TGTTGATGAAATCGTACCAACATTTGTCGAAGTGACAGACGACGGTATCGTTCTAGCCCGTTGGGAAAAGATCCTGTCCTTTGACGTCTTGCATCCGGCAACGAATACGGCTGCATTTGCTGATTTGGATAATACATCCAAGGCATTGGTTAGTGAAAACAACTTTGTGAATGGTCAAAATGTTATCTTTGCCAGAGATGTAATGCCAACCACAGTGGCTACCAATGGCTTGGCGGCGCTTAATAAGATAACCAATGCGTCATTGTCAGAAATTAGAGGCCTGCCATTTATCTACGTGCAGCAAGGCGCCGTACCCGATCTGCAAGGCAGAATCTCAATCACAGTCGATGATGATCAAAGCCTATTCCAAGATTCAGAAGTCACAATATCCAACAGATTCGCTGTAGATTCGAAAGAACCTACCGTAACTTACACCATTGCTGTTAATTCACGCGCAATTGAACCGGCATCGAGAGATGCAGATGGCTTCCCAATTGCGCCGAATATTGATCCAGGCATCCCCGCCAAGAAACGTGTACGTGGCGGCGACATGATTGAAGCTCAAGTAAGTTTCAAAAATGAAGCCATTGGCAAAGATGCAGATGATCGCTTCATCAACATCCCACTAATTAGTGATGCAACTGCTGCAAACAATCCGTTTGAATTGACGGCAGATTCAATCCTGGATGTATCAGCCGATCTCTCCGACTTCACCGAAGGCGCAAACAATCTCTTCGCTTCAACTGATGATGACAATGACCTTACATCCGTAGCGGTTACATTGAACACAGATCAATCAAGCGATATCGAAGCAGCCTTTATGACCACAGTTTCCTCCACCCTTGGCACAACGGCCAATGGTTCAGGTCGTATTCGTGATGTCACTCCAACCATAATGGATGATGCCATGAATATTCCACGCAATAACGCTTTCGACTTTAACCTGCAACGGTTAACCGACTTGGGTGTTGACAACCGCGCGCCTGGTATCAGCGGTAGTTTGGAAGTCGTGGATAAAGGGCCTGATGGAATAATTGGCACAGCAGATGATAGTGTCATCTCAGGTGGAGATGAAATACCAGCTGATTCATTACTACGTATCATAGTGACGGTTACCGATTTGGTGGATAACCCATTCGATGTGGTTGTCAACCCGAACTTCGGTGTAGCGCAATTGCAAACAGTCGGCATCGCAGACGCGATTGTTGATCTGGTAGAAGATGATACATCCTCCATTGCTGAAGACTCAATCGAAGTGCCGTTTGATGTGATCATGCCTGCTCCAAATGAAGGCACCAGTTCACCATCTTTCCGCTTCATCATCAGCGCTTCAGATACGCTCGGAAACACCAATAGTGTCCAATCCAGCGATACTTTCCAATTTGACGGCTTGCCATTGATCACGGTAACCCGCTCGATTGAAGGTGCAGTAAATGCGGATGACACCTTGGTCCTCGATGCCGAAGCATTTGACCCAGGCGGAATGGACTCCTTAAGCTGGACTCTACCAAGCGATACAACTGGAATCGGAATCATTTCAGATGCCACAGATTCACGGGTAACGGATACCACTGGTTCTGACACCTTGAATGTGGCTCTGAATATCACTCCAAGTGTCGCATCACCACTAAGTTCCATTAATCTGATCTCAACTGCAACAGATGACGGTGGTTCTGTATTTGATGTAACTGAAACTGTCGCGATTAATCAACCAGCATTGTTTGCTGAAATCTTTGATGTGACCGTAACTTCTTCAGCCGGACTGATTGCATCCAGCACCCTTGGCGCTGGCACAGAAGGCTGGAACAAAGTATCCGGTTCGGATATCCGCGAAGTAACCATCGAAGAAGGTGACGAATTGATGGTTGATGTCACCGCTTCAGACTCACTGGGTGATTCCGTTGTACTCTCAGCAACCGGTGATGCTCTCGAAGGTGGTCGTGGAACGTTTGATGGCAACACCTTCACATTCGAACCAGGATTCTTGGCTGTCACAGGCGAAGATGCATCCTCCTTCTTCGAACTCGAAGTACAAGCCAGCGATAACAGCGATATCACACCCGATTTCACCAACTTGATCGTGAATGTTCTTCCAGTATCCGCAACTCCAGAAATTCAACTGGATCAAGTCACAGTGGCTGGCAATGTGGTCGCAGTTTCTCCTGGCGGCACAGTCGAAGTGCCTGAGCAAGAAACATTGGTTGTAAACGCCAGTGCATCCGATGCTGGAAACGAATCACTTGAATTTGTCGCAGTGAGTGACCCTGCAGGAGTTGATTTGAATGTCACTCAAGCAGCAACCAATGGTATTGTGGATGGTACGGTAACCTTCACACCGAGCTCAACCTTTGCTGATCTTGATAAGATCAACTTTGACAATCCGTTGGATCCATTCCTACTCGATATGACAGCAACCAACGGAACATTCTCAAACAATACCACATTGACTGTGGATGTAACCCAAGTCAGCGTTGGCCCAATCATCGATACCACAGCAACTATTGATGGTGGTGATCCGCAGTCCCTCGATGATGGCGATTCCGTCGCAGCGGGCGTTGGCAGCAGTGTGGTATTCGTGATTACCGCTAACGATCCAGATGGCGACGACCTCTTCTTGCCGTTGGTGAGTGTCACAACCAACGATCCCCGTGTCCAAGCTGACACAACGGTAGTTGGATCCGCCAGCAGGTTCCAAGCGGTTGTCAATGTAAACATTCCAGCAAATCTGTGCAGTGCAGATGCTGACGTGGCGGTCATCTTCTCCGCTTCCGATCAGACATTCATCGAAAGCACAGAGTTCTACGAAATCAATGTGGATGTTCCGGTCAACACCGGCGGCTTTGATGAAGTCGTTACATCACAACATCATGGCGGCAGCACAGCAGTGAACGTTCGCAACGTCGATCCGAATGCGACACGCGAAGATGAAGATGGCAATGTTGTACCAATCACAGTGAACTCGATCTTCCGCTCCTTTAACGGTGCAGCCAATGATTTCTTGGCTCGTATTGGTGGTGGTGGTGATCGTGCTACCTACACTTCTGTTGGCGATATCGACGATGATGGAGAAATGGATATCGTCACAACGATGGGTCCGATTACTGCGCCAGTTGATCAAGAAGACAACGTGCCCAACATCGTGGTGCCGCGTATTGCTCAAAGTCGTGAAGTGAAGGGACACTCCTTCGCAGCCTTCTTCCCTGCAGCAGAAGGTGAAACTCCATTAGCAGTGAATTATGATGGTGGTGACATTCGTACTGCTATCGGTAACTTCACTGGAGTAGGACCGGCTCAAATCGCAACAGCGCAAGGTATTGGTGGTAACGGTATCATCCGTCTCTATCAATGGACGGGCAACCCAGCACCGAATGGTTTTGCAGTTGTGGGTCAGTTCCAAGGCCTACCAGATGCAGCACAAGTCGCTAACGCCAGTGGTGCTGTCAACTTAAGCGCTGGTGATCTTGATGGTGATGGTGTTGATGAACTGGTCGTCAGCCAAAGCTTTAGTTCAACATCAGAATCACAGTTCAGTGTATTGGTTATCAACGCGAC
>CAZEZQ010000744.1:0-3543 GCA_964516245.1 uncultured bacterium
CGGGCATCTGGGTCACCAACGCCTCGCAGCGAGGCGAAGGGTTGATTCACACGAGCGAGAGCGGCTCGCTGCTTATTTATGTAGTGTTTTTCTGCGTTGCGGGGGCGGCGCTCGATCTCAACGCGCTCACCGAGATGTGGGGCATTGCGCTGGTGCTGGTGTTGGTGCGGGTGTTTTTGATGTTCGCCACGACTCAATTGGCGCTGAAAGTTAGCGGACTAAAAGTGCCCGACCCGAAAACCTTTTGGATGGCGTTTCTTCCCCAGGCGGGTGTAAGCCTGGGCCTGGTGGCGCTGCTGGGACAGCATCCAATTGAATGGGGGGAAGGTTTTATGACCCTGATGGTGGCTTATATTGCCGTGAACCAGATTATCGGTCCTATTCCTACCAAGATAGCGTTTCAACGCGCGGGGGAAACCAAAGAGGGGGATTAGAGTTTTAAAATGCATATCGGGCGCGTTTGGTGTAATAAAACCATTCGATGCATAGAACCAATAATGCAAACAGGGCCAGGGTTTTCCAGATTTCACGGTTGGCTTCGATAGAAGCTGGGTCGGTTACGATTTCTGCCGAGCCGGTTGTCAGGCTGGAGACAGGTGAGATTGTGGATTCAGGGATGGAAAGCAAATTGACCGCGTAGCGTTCTAACGTTTCACCGTCTTTTTGATACTCGTAGATGCCCACTTTGCCCGATTCACCGAAGTATGCGGGTTGGTCACCGGAAAACGTGACGGGATGGGCCTTTCCATCCGGCCCGATGATTTGGGTGGTTCCAGAAAGTTCTTCGGGGGGTTCGAGCACAATAACATCGCCTGTTTGCTTCATAAATGCATCGACATCTTTCCCTTGGCGGAACCATTCAATGGCGTTCATAAAAAAGATTGGAAACGAGACCCGAAGGGGCCAATTGCTTTGGAAAATGTCGAAAGCCGTAACCAATGCGCGGGTGTTGTTTTGTTCGTATGCGACGATCAACGGGGTTTGGCGGGATTCGGCGATGACTTCGACCCAGCCGGGGACAGCAATGTTGTGAGTTTCGCGAATCGAAAGGTTATCCAAATTCACATAGCGGGTTAGGGGATGAAAACGGTCCCAATCGACAATCATGGGGTTTTCGACGCTTTCTCCTGAACTCCAATTGGGGATGGGGGGGATAGCGTTGATAAAAATATAGTTCCCCGATACCAGGGCCGGTGGAGAAAAGGTGTCAAACACGACAAGGTCGAATTCGCCCGGTCCCTGGTAACTGCCGGGTTTGGTTACGGAAAGCTGCACTTGTGGATCTAAATTAAGTACACGTTGGAGATACTGGTTGTGTTCGGTAACCAATAAGATCTCCATGGTTTCTTGATGGGGGATAATGGCCCACGCCTGATTGTCTGTTTTTAAGTAATCGTCGCAATCCAAGCGAACTTCGATTTGATCCAGATAGGCGGGGGGATTTTTGAAAATAATCTGCTCGCTGGCTCCAGGGGCAAGGCTTAAACGCCGGGCGTCTAGGAGTTGGAGTTCACCGGATGAGGTGGAAGCTGTTCCGGTGGCTTCTTGCACATCGATGTTGCCCATGAGCTCGACATAGGTTTCTTTTTCAGAGGAACCCAAATTCTGCAGGCCGACCAATACTTCGAATTCGGATTGGAATGTGTAATCCCGCCGAACCACCAAATCTGTGATGGCGACATTGCCGGATGATTCGCCAATGGAGATGTAATGGGTGGTTAGGGCAGCCAGGGATGAATCTTCAGCAAGATCGAATTTTCCATCGGAAAAAATATAGACCTCCAGATTGGGTTGTAATTCTGCCGCTGATTCGGCCACTTTGATGGCGTCTTGAATGTTGGTGGGGTTGTCAGTGGGTTGGATTTCGCGAATAACGTTTCTGAGTGCGCCTTTGCTTTGCTCGAAGGGGCTAAGAACTTGAGCCTTGTTCGAAAAGGCTACCACCATCATGCGGTCGCCTTGGCCCATGTCGTTAACCAATTGTATGGCTTTCTCTTTGGCTTCTGCCAATCGGTTGGGGGAGATATCGGTCGAGGCCATGCTGGCTGAGTGATCGATGAGCACCACCAGGCTTTGTCCGGTTAAGCCGCCCAGGCGAAGCACCGGCCGGGCTACAACTAAGGTCAGAAGAGTGATGATTAGGAGTTGCAGAAATAGGAGCAGATTGCGTTTGAGTTTTTGAAAGGGGGTATTGGCTTTGAGGTCTTCCAGGCTTTTTCGCCAAAGAAAGGTGCTGGCGATTGGCTGATCGATGCGTTTGAGCTTCAGTAGATAAAGCACAATCACCGCAGGGATGAATAAAGTGAAAAAAAGGCCTATAGGATAAAGAAAGTTCATAATTTTATTTCTTCACCAAAATGAATTCTATCTGAAGGTACTACTCAATTAATCCCAATTTGCGAAATGCGTTGCTTAACAAACGGTCTACCGGCTGCTCAGTCGATACTGGAATATAGTGTATCCCATAGCGTGTGCAAGATTGTTTGATTTGCGCTTGATAAGCTTTCAAGCGCCGGGAATAAGTGGCAAGGAGTTCTTCGTTCACAGTCACTTCGACCGGTTCACCGGTTTCGATGTCCAACAAGCGCAAGGCTCCAACCAGCTCAGGGTTCAACTCTTGCGGGGATAGCGTTTGAAGAACGAATAACTCATTGCGCTTTTGGAGTATAACTTTTAGGGCTTCTTCGTAGCCGTTTGGGTCCATCAAATCGGATAGAAGAATTACCAATCCCCCCTGGCGCTGCTGGATGGCAAACCGGCGGCATCCTTCGGCCAGGTGGGTTTCGCCATCTATGGGGAGTTTTTCCAAAAAGTCGACTATGCTCCAAATGCGGGATTTCCCCCGGGTGGGCTGCATCCAACGGTAGTGGTCACCGCCGAAGCCAACCAGGCAAACACGATCCAAACCAGAGAGCGCGATATAGGACAAAGCGGCCGCTACACGCTTGGCAAACCAGGATTTATTGGGATCGCCGTAATCCATAGAAGCGCTCGTGTCTAGAATCACATAGAGATAGAGATCTTCTTCTTCGTGAAATAATTTGGTGAATAAGCGGTCCAAGCGCCCGTAAATGTTCCAATCAAGAAATCGTAAGTCGTCGCCTTTGGTGTAGTCCCGGTAGTCGGCAAATTCAATCGATATACCTTTTTTTTTCGATCTTCGTTCGCCCTTCAGCCTGCCTAGAAAGATTTTGCGTGATACCAGTTCCAATTGCTCCAAATGACGCAAAAAAGCAGAATCCAACAGCGATTTTTGTTCGGAAGATTGAGTCGGATCTGTCTGTGTTGGAGATGGGATGTTTGTGGGTTCAGCCATTGGTTACACCAAAAAATACTTAAGTTTAGAAGGGATTCGTTAGCCCCCTCACCCTATCTCTCTCCCAAAGGGAGAGGGATTGTTGTAAAAACATTTTGACTGTCTCAATCGAATTGTGGTCTCATACTATTTTTACATATAGTGAGGTCTGTTTGATAATCCTCAAGGGCAGACAAACAACGCTTGCCCTTGCCACCCAGTTGATGTGTTGGCGGCTTCCTCCCAAA
>CAZEZQ010000745.1:0-3543 GCA_964516245.1 uncultured bacterium
TCGTTAAAAAAGCGATAGTTTCATGGTCTACCGTTTGTTCAATTTCTTTAATGCGGCCGATGTCGAATTTCGCCTTGCTTTTGATTTCTTCAAGCGCCTCGTCTGGAACCACTCCCAGCTGATTGTGCGCCACACAGGCGGCAATTTCGACCTTCAGCCAGGTTTCAAAGCGGAACTGTTCGCTCCAAATGCGGCCCATTTCTGGCCGGGTGTAACGCTCGATCATGCTTCAGCCTCCAAGAGAATCTACATCATGAGAATACACTCATGTAAGGGAATTCCATAGACTCTAAAAAGCTTAATATAATTGCAGAGAGGCTATTCTTTCTCTATTTGAAAAGGATCTTTTCAGTCAAAAAGTGTTTATGATTCTAACCTCATGGTTTACAGCATATTAGATGATATACGTATTGCAGCAGAAAAAAGTATTCTTATCTTGCCTCACGCAGTACGTCAGATGAATAGGCCTGATCGAATGATTTCACCAAAAGAAATTCGTTCTGTAATTGAATATGGTGAGGTGATCAAAGATTATCCTAAAGATCCAAGAGGCCATAGTTGTTTGCTATTGGGTAGAGGTGATAATAAAAGGACCATTCATGTTGTCTGTTCGCCAAAAGACGATTACCTCGCTATAATTCCAGCATACTTACCCAACCCTGATGAATGGGATTATGAGTATAGGGTAAGGAACGAATGATGAAATGCATGTTTTGTCAAGCAGAGATGAAGAAAGGCATTGCTCCTATTCATATTGACCGTGAGCAATGTCATGTGACATTGCATCGTGTCCCTGCATGGGTTTGTCCTCAATGTGGAGAAGCCTATTTTGAAGAAGGTGAAGTTGAAAAGATTCAAGAAGTTATTCGATCAGTTGAGGAAAAGACAGCCGCCATATAACGAATTTGTATTTCGTATGATAAAAATACAATAAACTAAAAGAAGAGAAGAGGCCAATTCCCCAAACAGCAAAGGATTTCTAGTATTTAATATTTATTATTCAATAAAAACATGAGGATCAAGAATGTGAGCCCCTTGCTTTCGAGTTTACTTGACATACTCAAGTAAATTAAGATAAGATTGTTTAGTGTTTTGGTAAATTTTTAATTCCGGTAATTTGCTCCATTTTCATAAAGGGTGATTGAGCGTTATACTTTAATTGCTGAAACGCTCGAAAAAAGAGGTATCTTAATGAAGGTTCTACTGATCCAACCGCCTGAATTTAATATGATTACCACCAATGTACCCAGTGTGGTGGATGAAGAGAGCGGCGCGTACCCTCCACTCGGGCTGCTCTATGTGGCTGCATTCCTGGAAAGCAACACCGGCCATGAGGTTGAAATTCTCGATACACTGCTCGACAATTTGGATTACGACCAGATTGAAGAAGAAATCAACCGGCGCAAGCCGGATGTGGTCGGCATTCAGGCGATGACCTTCACCCTCATCGACGCCACCCTTACCGCGAAAGTGGTAAAAAAGGTGGACCCCACCATTCCTGTCATCTTTGGTGGACCGCACGTCTATATTTACCCCTACGAAACCATGCAGATCCCCGAAGTGAATTACATCATCGTGGGCGAAGGCGAGCAAACCACAGCACGACTCATCGATGCCATTGCCAAAGAAGAAGATATGGCCAAAGTGCCCGGCATAGGCTACCGCACCCGCGAGGGTGAAACCAAGCTTACCCCGATGGTACCCCTGAATCAGGAATTAGACTCGCTGCCCATGCCTGCGCGGCATTTGGTGCCACAGCACCGCTATTATTCGGTGTTGGCGCAAGAAGTGCCTATCACCACCATGATGACCAGCCGCGGCTGCCCTATGCAGTGCATCTTTTGTGACCGGCCCCATTTGGGCAAGCAGTTCCGCTACCGCAGCCCTGAAAGCGTGGTTGACGAAATGCAAGCCTGCGAAGAAATGGGTATTAAAGAAATCTTCATTTACGACGACACCTTCACCATTCGGCGTGACCGAGTGATCGACATTTGCCGCATGCGCAACGAGCGCGGCCTCAATATCAAGTGGGATATCCGCGCCCACATTAACACCATGAACGACGCGGTGTTGGATGCACTTGCTGAATCAGGCTGCAGCCGCGTGCATTACGGGGTGGAATCGGGCACCAAAGAGATTTCAAAAACCCTGAAAAAAGGGATCAACCTCGACAAAACGGTTGAGATTTTCCGCAAAACCAAATCGCGCGGCATCACTACACTGGGGTATTTCATGATCGGCAACCCCGGCGAAACCCGTGAGCAGGCGCTTGAGACCATTGATTTCGCCCGCAACCTTTCTGCCGATTACATTCACCTCTCAGTGGCGACACCCTTCCCAGCGACGGAACTCTACCGGCTCGGTTTTCGCACCGGCCTCTACAAACAAGACTATTGGCGTGAATTCGCAAAAAACCCTACCCCTGATTTCAAACCCTATCTATGGACCGAGGTCATGGACCGCGACGAGCTCATCAACCTCATGCAATTCGGCTATCAGCGCTACTACATGCGTGCGGGCTACATCATGAAGCGTGTATTCGAACTGCGCAGCTGGGGCGAATTCAAGCGCAAAGCCAAAGCGGGATTTCGCATTCTCAGTTGGGGCTCAAAGGCCAAGGCCGTGTGACATACGCAAATTGTTTTCTTAATTTAAATTGTTATAAACCAACCCTCTCCTCCTGAGAGGGTTTTTCATTTATTCTTAAAGAAAAAACAGCACGGGCAACAGATGAGCGAGAAGAAAGTTATCATTATTGCGGGACCGAATGGAGCGGGTAAAACCACCTTCGCCCAGCAGTTTTTACCCAATGAGGCGAGTTGCCCTATTTTTATCAATGCTGATTTGATCGCCAGCGGTTTATCACCATTTCAACCAGAAAAGGCTGCAATTCGTGCTGGTAAATTGATGCTGGAAGAAATCGATTTAAACATTCGCAAGGGAAATAATATTTCATTTGAGACTACTTTGAGTGGAAAATTGTATGCGTATCGAATTCCAAAATGGCAGGAAATGGGATATTATACAAAATTGATTTATCTTAGTCTTCCAATAGTGGAAATGTGTATAGCCCGAGTTGCCTCAAGAGTATTAAATGGTGGGCATCATATTCCAGAAGATGTCATTCGAAGACGGTTTGAAAAAGGTTGGGATAACTTTCAAAAAGTATATAAACCTATAGTTGATTGTTGGATTCACTATGACAATTCATCTTTAACACCAACTTTTATTAATGCAGGACAAAAGCAATGAACAAGGAAGAAATTAATAAAAAAGATTCAGATATATTAAATGTTAAATCTGCATTGCAACGAGCGGCCCTACATGCGTTTGATCAAGGATTAAAAAATAATACTCCCGTTTATGTATGGGAAAATGGGAAAATTGTTGACGCTACCAACGATAAAGAGAAAATCAATAATCCTGAAATATGGCTTAAACCATTCCGAAATGTTTTAATTAAGTATGATGATCCACTTAAACCTGCAGCGCTGGAAGATTGGGACGCTTTAAAATGATACTTTTGGACACTCATGTATGGGT
>CAZEZQ010000746.1:0-656 GCA_964516245.1 uncultured bacterium
TCATTCACTTCAGGCGCTGCTGATCGAAGAACTTTTTCTTCATCTGCCGTGGGTTTTTTCCGATTGTTTGGCTGATATCTTGGCGCGGGTTTGCCCTTTGGACTAAATTTTTGATTCTTAACTCCAGAGGGTGGCAATTCATATTCAGCCAATTTTTTTCTCTTATGATAGATCTCAACATGATCACAAAACTGCAGGACCTTTACACCAAACCTTGTTTTTCCCGGCACCCAGTAATAGTTCGCATCAACAGCGGCATACCCGTACTGATCCGTCCCTCTTTCATGGGCAATATACGGAGGTGTGATATAGGCAGGCAGTTTTTCAAGAAGAGATTGTTCATACTCAAAGGCCTTGGCCGGGATCATCCTGGTTTTGCTTACCGGCCTGTTGGGCATTCTGATGGTTGCCCAGTCAAATGCCTGTTGGTTCATGTCTTCGAGATTTTTATAAGTGCGGCCAGGAAAAAAATTGGTTTCTATTGTCCTAAACGTGCGCTCATTGCCCGCTTTTCGATTTGAATGTTTTATTCGGTGAGCTTTCCACTCAAAACCAAAATTCTTAGCAAAGTTTATCATTTCAGGAACAAAAACAGCATCAGGTCCCGTACCACGCAATACTGCCAAATTAGTGTTATCGATTATACATTGCTTGGC
>CAZEZQ010000746.1:666-3542 GCA_964516245.1 uncultured bacterium
TTCATTGCCGGCCTTTCTGTTGGCATGCCCTATTTCATGACAGATAAATTCAAATCCATATTGTTTGGCAAACTGTTTCATTTCAGGTACCATTACGGCATTTTTGCCGGTTCCCCGAAGGCGGGCAAGATTGGTGTTATCAATAATACAGACCGAAGCAGCATATCCCCAGAAGGTCAGTGCTTCATGGATAAAGCACTTCATTGCAAAACGGTTAAATGAACGATAAAATTTTAGATACCGCACCTTTGAGTATCTCATATAGATTACGCTGCCAACAACCGTGACCCGGTTTGTTCCAAATTTTATGGTGTAGGGACTTGTGTCATGCTGCATTTCAGCTCCAGGTTCATCAGGTCTCTGGTCACAGCGTTGGTTTTTGGGCTGCCCAAGATTAAGTTCGCGTATGGTGCGGGTCAATGTGGAATACCCGATCAAAATCCCTTCTTCTTCAGTAAGGATCTCATGGATTCTCTGGACGTAACCATCACATTTTGTATGAAGACTTCTGAGAAGTTCAGGGTCAACACATATTTTGTCCTGCCGTATTGTTTCTGGAAGCTGTCCTTTCTGGTCGACGATCTTGCTAACAGTATTTGTGCTAACTTTGAGTTTGCGGGATATTTCACGGATACCCATGCCTTCATTATGAAGAAGAAAAATTGCTTTACGCTTGTTCACATCGATCATATAAATCTCTCACCGCAATCATAAAATTATCCATAATATCGATAATACCTTGAACAAGAAGACTTGCCTGGACCTGGAAGGTATCACTGCCTATACTGTCAGTCCTGGCTCCATAGGTGATTTTTTGCATATATCGTTGTACTGACTCAAGATCCTTGAGCATCATTTGTTCTGCACTTGTACACTCTGTTGTCCTGATTGATGATTTTTTTAACTGATCCAGACCCCAGGTGATGTTGCCTTCTTTGATCTGTTGTCGTAAATCATCAGACCCCTTGAAAAAACCGTTAGCCAAAAGGTTAATGTCACGGATACTCAATCCTTTGCCGGCAACCAATTTTACAAACTCATCAATCTCTTTTTTTGCAATTGAGTTCATACGTATGAACTTACGCAGGGTGTACATAAATGAATAAACAGGGAAATCCCCGTTAAATACCCTTTTTCCCACATACTCAGTCATTTCTCCAAGAATACCGGCCCGCATGCTCACCCATGATTTACTTTTTTGAAGTAAATCGGCAATATCTCCATGGGCCATGCCATGAACCTTTTGGAGTTCATCAATCATTTTTGCCTGTTCCAGAATAGTAAGGGGGCGGGCGATTGAAGTTCGAATAAGCTTGATAATACCAAGGGGCTCATCACTTCCAAAGGAAATATAAGGGACTATCCCGATATTAAGCTTTTTTGCACACCTGTATCGCTTAAAGCCATCAAGAAGAATTTTAGTCTCGTCTTCAAGGGTGATGCCCTTAAGTGGTTCCTGGATATCATGTTCGATAATAGAGGCAAGTAATGCCCCTTCAATTTTTTTTGATTTTAACCTGAACTTTTCATATCTCAGGTCCAAATTGATAATTTCTATTTTCTCAACCATGATTTTCCCCACATATCAGATTTATGAGCAGGACTATAACAGAAATACCCAAAACGATGATTGCCGGCCTGTGTGAAAAAAAATAATTTGAAGGGCGCACGTAAAAAATATCAGAATAAGAAATAAAAATATAATTTTTTGCAGGGGGAAAAGGCTTTTTTTGAAAATACGACGATGTCAGACAACACTATCAGGATTTTTGTACGCACGTAACCATGCGGAATACTGACTGCTAATTCCTATGCTGAGATGCCCGGCCAAACAAGAAGACAGCGTCTCGCTTTGAGCCGCCGGATTGTCGATAATAATCCCTGGCAAATGCGTCCGGTCCCCGGATGAGATTGTTGTTATAAGATTGATGGTTTATGAGAATCCCTAAAAATAGTTTTAAACCGCCAGTATCCTGTAGTTGTTCATACTGAGATTTGGATACCATGTTGACCTCGGATGACATAACCTGAAGGTCACACGTAAAAAGTTCCAACGCTGCCAGAATCATTCGCTGCCAAGACATCATTGTGCTGATATTGATAAAATCCGCAACATCACCCAAATTATTGAGTTCATCCTCTATGACATCCATGATCCCGGTCAAACTCAAGTCTCTGCTAACCTTGAACCATATAGCTCTCACCATGAAATCAAGAGATAATTGCCGGAAAGGGACGAGCTCATCAGGCAGTAAGGAAAATGTAATATGGTCACATACCCTGGCTTTGCCTTTGTCATGGCACAGATATCTTAAAATCGGCAAGTCCGACACTGAAAAACCTGTCAGGGGGCAGATCGCTATCCGTATATAGTATCCAAGAAAAGTCGCACAATCGATACCGCTGCATATGGGGCACTTGTCAGAAAAATCGGGGATGGGCCATGTATCAAAATTTTCATAATATTCTTGCAATCTTACCTTTATATGATATGGTATTTGAATGGGGAATTTCTTTCGGTGTTCTTTGTTAAAAGAGCTTATACAAACCAAAGGTTATTCCCCATACCTCTTTTTTGCAACCTTTTTTACGTGTGACCTTCTGGCGATCGTAATCGAATCAAACAAAGAATGTTATTTTTTAAATTGAATAACTGCACATGATGCGATAAGGCATCATGGCAATCTCGAAAACATGAAGAATATCATGGTGTCTGAATTTATCTGAGCATGGGTGTCTCAGTTTTGTTGAGCGCTATAGGTCAAATGGGGATTTGTGGTGCCCATACTTTTTTTGAAAAAGGGTGGGATTTGGAGGTGGTTGGATGGGGTTTGTCTGGTGGATTTTGATTGATTTGTATATGGCTTGGCATTGGA
>CAZEZQ010000747.1:0-3530 GCA_964516245.1 uncultured bacterium
TTAAGGGGTGAAAAACTTTTGGGTGGCACTGGTTTTTCAACCAGTGCCGATCCATCCAAAATTCATACAAGCTGTAGGCACAGGTTAGGAAACCTGTACCACTCATTTCTTGCCATATTCCTTACCTAAATGACATTGGGGTTGGAGTTTGTGAATGTATCTATAATTTTGGCCCTTTGAGTCCTTTAGGTCCTACAAATTACTTGATTTGGTGAACAAGCATCGTAAACATGACGAAAAATAACAAACAAGTGGAAGAAAGCAGCGGAAATGTGTTTGCCGATTTAGGCCTGCCTCATTCAGAGCAAGAGTCGCTAAAAGCACGCCTTACTCTGCCAATATACAAAATCATCAAAGAACGTGAATATACCCAAGCCGAAGCCGGTGAAATACTTGGCATTCAACAACCCCATGTATCGGCATTCATGCGCAACCGCTGCGGTAATTTTTCAGTCAGACGGCTGATGGAATTTCTTACGGCGCTTGAGCATGATATTGAAATTATCATTCAACCCAAACGAAAACCCAAAGCCGAATTTGTACTGGTGCAGGAGTGAAACATTACATGTATATTACCACGTTTCTCATACTCCTTTTCTGAGTCATATTCCCTGTTTTATGCTATGCTATAAAACAGAATAAAACAATAATTGGATATTCTATCATGACAGAAATTACTGTTCGATTCCAAACCGATGAGCAAATTATTGATCCCGATTTCTTTAACAGTCTCAATCATTTGGCAGAAAAGTATGGCCTGCGGGTTAAAGAAAATACGCAATCAATGATTGACCCGGTAGATAAAAGACAAAAACTAAGCCATGAAGAATTTGTGCGAAAAGCCGATGAAATCAGCCGCCGAATTGGTCCCGTAAAAAGCGACAGCACTGATGATATCCGTGAATTGCGTGACAGCCGATGAGCCAGTACGTTCTTGATGCTAGTGTTGTTGTAAAATGGGTAATTGAAGAACCTTTTCAAGAAGAAGCACGACACTACAGGCACAAAGAACTGACTTTGCTTGCTCCTGGTCTACTTTTACTCGAATGCGCTAGTGCTATTCAAAAAAAAGTCTGGCGCAATGAATTAGAAAGTGAAGAAGGCTGGCAAGCCTATGAGGTTTTGTGCGCATATGAAGAGTTAAACATTATTCCGACTTCAGCACTCATGCGTCAGGCTTATGATATTGCGAATGAGCTTTCTCATTCAATCTATGATTGTTTGTACTTGGCTTTGGCGGTTCAAAATGGCGCCACAGTCATTACAGCGGACAAGAAATTTTTTGATCAAGTCAAAAAAAGTACATACAAAAATCGAATTGCTTGGATTGAGGATCCTCCTGAATTTCCAGATCAGACTGACTCTGCTACAGAGTCCGAACGAAATGATTAATCTCATATGAGATTTATGTAGTTGAACTGCGAACGTACTATTAATAGTATAAACACGTGTTTGCGATTTCGCAGGAAGATTTCATTCATAAATCCACCTTACGCAGCATGATTCTCAACCAACTCCACACGAAGTTGATGGCCAAGAACATTCGCGGCGTGTTGCAGAGTGTTTAATTGCACACGGTCATTTTCTGGGTCGAGCAATCGGTTGAGTTGGGTTCGGCTGGTATTGAGCCTCTTGGCCATCTCGACTTTGCTCACATTCTGTTCTCTCATAATCTCCATCAATTGGCGGGCTAGAATACGCTTGATCGCAGCGGCATTGGTTTCTTCATAAATGCCCTCCTCTTTAAGGAAATCATCAAAATGAGAACCGCTTCTTGGGTTATGTTTTACCATGTTTTTCATGCTCCCTCTTACGTTCATTGGCCAAATCAATGTCTTTTTTTGGTGTTTTCTGAGATTTTTTCACAAAACCATGCAACAATATCATTTCCATACCATTCAAATAAAAAATCACTCGAGCGATTCGTCCAGCAGTGATTTGACTTCGTACTTCCCACAAATATTTAAATCCTGTTAAGTGTCGACATAACGGCATTCCAACAGGCCATCCCAATTCAACTTCTTTTATATCTGTACCAATTATTTTTCGATCTTCTGGATCAAGACCCTTCAACCATTCACGTACCGGTTCACGTCCTGATGCGTTACAATAAAAACGAACTACTATTCGTTTTGTCAGATATCTTCTCAAACCTTAACTCATATTGTACCTTGTGAGGTTCACCAAGGCAAGTTGGTTTTATTCTCAATTGAAGACTACGCTTGCATTTGCCTCTTGGCTATTTTTATATTTTCTGGATGTATGATCACCCTCAAATGCCTACTACTCCGGCTGCAAAGCCACCACCCAACCCAACGAATCGGGGTCTTCCCCCCGTGGGGCGGCCTCGTTCACGGTAAATTCAACCGGCTGGTATCCTTCTACATGCAAGCGGGCGGTGTTGACCCCTTGTGGCAAACCAAAATTATAAACCTGACCCCGCACCCTTTCACCGGAGTAATAGCGGCTCCAATGGGGATAGCCAGGAATCGTAAGATGGATGTTTCGCCGTTCTGTGTAATCCAAATTGTTGAAGAAGACTTCACAACTCTGGCGTTTTTTTTGAAAATTCATGGAAAATTTGCAAAGACACTTATATCCCCTTTGTGAGGTAATCATAAAATACTGTGCAGTTGTTGAAGTTGCTATTGGATTACCTCGTAAAATTTTCTTGAAACCATACCAATAAAATCGTTATAATTTAGAATATGGAATTTGGCCTCTAATCAGGATACTGTTGAATAGTAGGAGGCAGTTATGGCTCAATTGATCATTCACGATTTGGATGACGATGTACTCAAAAAATTGCAGAATTTGGCTCAACAACAAGGCCGTAGTATTGAGGAAGAAGCCCGAGATATCCTTCGCCGGGATGTAAACCGTATACGCCTGGGGTCACTCATCAACAAACAATTTTCTGACCATGGATTAGAAAATGGTGAAGACATCTTCGAATGGCGTGGTTACCAAATCGAACCACCTAACTTTGACGAATGATCATTCTCGATACAAACGTTATCTCTAAACTGATGAAGGCCACCCCCGATCAATCTGTTGTCACTTGGGTCGATCACCAAATCTCTGAATCTCTCTGGACCACGAGCGTAAGTATCTTCGAGATCCGATACGGTTTAGAAATTCTGCAAGAAAGCAAACGGAAAGAAACCCTTCAAGAGGCTTTTGAGCGAACTATTGTTCAAAACTTAAAAGAACGTGTACTTGATTTCGATAAATTGGCTGCCCAGCAGGCTGCCACCATCGCAGCCACTCTCCGAGTCAGCGGTCATCCCATTGAAATCCGCGACGTGCAAATTGCAGGTATTGTTGCTGCACATCACGCTACGTTAGCAACTTGTAACCTTCGTCATTTCATCAATACAGGAATCTCGCTTATCAACCCATATAAATAAGTAAGAAAATAATATTTCTAATTCATCTCCGGCTTCGGGCAGCGATTCACAAATTCCAACGCCTCCTCAATAAAAATTTCACCAGTTTGCTCACCTAAACTGGTTCGAGTGATGTACTCG
>CAZEZQ010000748.1:0-3529 GCA_964516245.1 uncultured bacterium
ATAGTATTGATATTCAATCCAAAATAAAACAATACACATGTCGTGGGGACACCTGCTAAAATTATGAGTATGGATTGCTTGAATACATAAGAAAGCACAATCCCCACCGCATACCCCAACCCAGTCAATGCAATTAAGTAAGTGAGAACTAACTCTTTTTCATCCCAAACGGAGTAACCCAACCACTGGGCCACAGAAAACCACAGATATTGCGCTAAAACCATAAGCGCCAAAATGGCCACTCCACTACAGATCTTCTCCGTCCAAATGCGCAATGGGCTGGCAGACATGCGCTTCAAAAATTGAAGTGTATGATCTGAGCGCTCTTCATTGATGAAGTAGACCGAGGC
Source organism: uncultured bacterium (assembly GCA_964516245.1). Classification (GTDB taxonomy): domain Bacteria; phylum Hinthialibacterota; class Hinthialibacteria; order Hinthialibacterales; family Hinthialibacteraceae; genus CAZEZQ01. The sequence goes on from CAZEZQ010000748.1 coordinate 351, forward strand.
AATCAATGCCATTATCAAATTGATCGCCACCTGCAGTTGGGGGAACCAAATATCCAACTCAAGCGGCCGTAATTTGGCTTGTAGAAATTCGTTGATATGCTGATACAGCTGGGGGATCACCCAAGCCAACACCGCCTGAACCAACAACGCCGCTGTGGCATGTTTTATAAGCAATGAGAAATCTTTTTTGAAAACTTGAAACAATGTCATCAGGATCCCACCATATCCACAAATATGTCTTCCAAACTCATTTCTTCCACCAACAGGTTCGACGCATTGGCGATACGAAGTTCTTCATGGGTGCGTAGCGGGTCGTAATTGGGATAGGTCAACACCATTTCACGTCCGTTGGTCCGTTGTTTCAAAGCATTTGAAAAATAAATATCGGCTGGCACTTCGTCATCGAAAATCAAACGGATGCGTTTGGTCTTTTGATGCAGTTCTTCCAATGGGCGAACCAGTTTTATATTGCCGTCCTTCATAAAAGCGACCACATCCAACACGCCCGAAAATTCATTGAGCAAATGCGACGAGACAAAAATGGTTTTGCCTTCTTCCTGGTAATGGGCCAGAATGGTTTCGATGAAATTGCGCCGCGCCGCAGGATCAAGACCGCCGGTAGGTTCATCCAACACAAGAATTTCGGGCTTGAAAGCAAGAGCCAGCAACAAAGCCAGTTTCGCTTTCATCCCCTTCGACAAATTTCGAACCTTCACCTTCTTTTGCAATTGAAAATCATCCAACAACTCGTGATACAAGGTCCAATTCCATTGCTTGTGATAATTCGCCACCATGTAGGTGATTTCTTCCACCGTCATCCATTCATAAAAACCGTACACTTCGGGCACATATCCCACCCGCTGCCGCACCGCCGCACCTTTGCGAAACGGATCCATTCCCAATACCGAAACCTTGCCTTTGCTGGGGCGCAGCAACCCCATCAACATGTTGATCGCTGTGGTCTTCCCTGCCCCATTAGGCCCCAACAAGCCGAACACAGTCCCCTTCGGCACTTTCAGGTTCAACTCATGCACGGCCCTCTGGCTGCCGTATTTTTTGGTCAGATTGTTTAACTCAATGACGTATTCGCTAGCCGCGTCAAACATTGCTTGGCTCCTTGGTGAATTTGTCTGCGCTTTTTTTCACCATGCCTATGAGTTCATCGATGTCGATTTGATGGTGATAGCATTCGAGCACAAGATCATCGATCATGCGTTGAATGATCTTGAGACGTTCTTGTTTTTTCAGCGCGGGAGTGGAGTTGGTCACGAAACAGCCGGACCCTTGGCGGTTGATCACAATCCCCAAATTCTCCAGCTCCTGATACGCCCGGCTAATGGTGTTGCGGTTCACCCGGGTTTGCACCGCCGCATCGCGAATGGTCGGCAATTTGTCCCCGGCCTGCAGCGCCCCGGTCGCGATCGCGCGCCGCACGCTCTCCACAATTTGGAGATAAGCCGGTTTTGGATTGGAGAGATCGACTGTTATAATCATTGTACTAGCAATACTATGACAATTATACCAGAGTGTCAAGTGGATTTTAAAAAAATTTACAAACCATCATAAAAAGCAAGTTGTTAGAAGGTTTCTACACAGTTCTGGTGAATCGCCTCTCAGTAAGACAGAGGCCTTTGTGATGCAGGCATCCTGCCTGTAAATTTTTGCAATAAGGAGAGAACGGCTGCCAACAAACCGTCTTGATGAAGCAGATAATATCAAAATTTTATGACGATAATTAAATCCTTCATATAGATATCAATACTCCAGGCCAAATCTTTTAGGTCTTTTAAGTCCTTAATGTCCTTTTCGTGATTCAACCATAAATTTAACTCAAAAAGCAAAGCGAAAAACTCGCAAAAATTCATAAATAGTCGATAATTAACTCACCCCTTTAATGTTTTATCAAAATCCAGCCAAAGATATTTTAAAATTTAATATTCATTCAGTCAAATGAAACAAAGGTTGAATGTTCCATCTTGTATAACCCCGAAGGGGTGAAATAAGCTAGCCCTGGGCAACGCCCTGGGAATTGTAATTACAATAAGCCCAAGTCCTGAAAGGGCGAAATAAATGATCTGATTTTATTCAACTTATTGAAAATTGTGAGAGACAATCTCTTACAATCAGCGTGTTAGAATCTATTCAACTGACATTTGCTATCAAATCACTTATATTTCTATGTACAAGTGATTATTAAGGGAGACATCATGAACCGTATTTTTTACTGCTTTTTAACCATTTCTTTCATTTTCCTATTTTCCAGTCTGTCCATCCATGCGCAACAAATTCTCGAACAACCTTCAGTAGTATATGGTTCCGGCAGTCAAAGAATGCAGATCACTGAATTCTCTAAAGATGGGCAATGGCTGGCTGCCGCCAATCAAAGCGGTGATTTATTGATTTGGGAAGCGAATACTTACACGCAAGTTCATCAAATCAACGCCCATTTCGGTAGTATACTCGATTTGGATTTTTCGAAAGACGAAAATCATTTGCTGACTTGCGGCCAGGATGGTTGGATTCATCTATGGGATGTTGCCAGTGGGGAAAAAATCACTTCATTGGATATTTCTGAAAGATTGCGTCCTGGAATTTGTTCTTTTATATCTGATGAGCAAAAAGTCTTGATCGTAGTAACCAATAACACCGGTGAGATGAGCAGGAAGATCTGGGATTGGATGAATGGTTCAGTACAATCAGAAAAATTAGAGAGTCAAATTTTTGATTTCGACCGCACAGGCAGTCTTATGCTAAGCCTCAATAAAGAGACTATGCAACTTCAAGATTCTCAATCTGGCCAAGTGTTATTTGAAATCCAACCAGGATTATACGATCGTTACCGTCAGGCTGTTTTATCAAATGATGGATCATTGATTGCCACCGCGCGCTACGATTCTTTTGTATCCATTGTACGTTTTTCTTATTTGGTCGAGGTCTGGGATTGGGAGAAAAATGAAAAACGTGCTTCATTCAATATTGATAACGCTTTGAATTTGAACTCCCTCAGCTTTTCACCGGATGGAGAAAAATTGTTAGCAACAATCAATTTCAGCGACACAATCACCCAAGACCACCAAGTATGGATTGTTGAGATTGACGATCCAATTCAAAAAAATAGCATTCAATTTGATTCTTCAGTTGGGTCCGCCAAATTCACTCCAGACGGCTCTTCCATTCTA
>CAZEZQ010000749.1:0-1796 GCA_964516245.1 uncultured bacterium
CATCCTGTATGAATGGTCCAGGCACGCACTTCTTTGGGGCCAGCGGTAAAGAAACTGATCAGCCCAAGGGCTTGGTATCCTTTGTGAATCACCTTATGGAGTCCATCTTCTTCAACGCCCATGCTTTGCAGAAATTCCTGGCGTTCCGCTTGATCCATGCCCGCCATTTCTTCTTCGAACTTGGCGCATAGTTTAACCACTTCGCTGTTGTGGATTTTTGCCGCTTCTTGAACGGCTTGGACATACTCGTTGTCTTCCGATAAACCATCCTCATCCACATTGGCAACGTAGATCACAGTCTTGCCGGTTAAAAAGCGCAGTTCCTGATTGAGTTGTTTGTAGGCTTCCTCTTCTTGTTCGGGAAAAGTAATGGCCGGTTCGCCTTTTTCGAAATGGGCTTTTAGCTTGTTGGCCATCTCCAACCGGCCGGCAGCGGTTTTGTCGCCTTTCAGTTCTTTTTCAAACCGGGGAATCTTTTTTTCGATGGTCTGCAGATCGGCCAGCACCAATTCGGTTTGGATCACTTCAATGTCGTCTTTGGGGCTGGGGGCAGCATTCACATGCACCACATTCTCGTCATCGAAACAGCGCACAATCTGCACAATAGCCTGAGTCTCGCGAATATTCGCTAAAAATTGGTTGCCTAAGCCTTCACCCTTGCTGGCGCCTTTGACCAATCCTGCGATATCGACAAATTCAACAGTGGAGGGTGTCACCTGCGCCGGTTTTACCATCTCGGCCAATTTGTCTAATCGTTCATCTGGAACCGGCACGATAGCCTTATTGGGTTCGATGGTGCAAAACGGATAGTTGGCCGCTTCGGCGTTTTGCGCATTGGTGAGGGCGTTGAAGGTGGTGCTTTTACCTACATTGGGCAAACCCACGATTCCGATGCTCAGCGCCATTTCATACTCCTTAAATTAAGTTTGTCATAGAAATGTTTATCTTGGAGCGCAGGCGTCTCCGCCTGCGTCTTCACATTGCGCAGGCAAGTTGCCTGCATTTTACTAAAAAGCAGGCGGGGACGCCTGCGCTCCAAAATCTGTTCTCAATCATGTGATGAAAACCGGAATAGTGTAGCCGCAGAGTGTGGAAAATGGGGAGGGATATCAATTTTGAATAAAAATTACCCATAGGTCAACAAAGTAGTTGACATGGAGGTCAACAAAGTGTAAGATGATTCATGAAGTTCAAAAAAGGAGATCAAGATGCTGTCACTCTCACAAACCGCCGGATACGCCCTAATGGCTTTAAGTTGTTTAGACGCCAAAGGCGAGGCTTTTGTGATGGAGAAAGATATTGCTGAAAAGACAGGGATCTCCAAACCGTATTTGTCCAAAATCCTGCACCGCTTGGGACAAGCGGGATTAATCATCACCAAACGCGGTTATAAAGGAGGCATTCAGCTGGCACGTCCTGCGGAGGAGATCAGCGTGCTCGAAGTCACTGACTTGGTGGAAGGCCCTGAATGGCGCAGCAAGTGCCTGATGGGGATGCCGGTATGCGGCAGTCAAAAACCTTGCCCGCTGCATGAGTTTTGGTTGATGGAAAAACCCAAAATTGAGAACAAACTCGCCAACCTCTCATTGAAACAATTGATTGAGTTTCAAAAACAAGGTTGGCGAATCATAAAAAAAGTCGCCTGATATATATAATTCGAAACACTCAGCCGAGGAGGAATAAACTATGTTTTGCTACCAATGCGAACAAACTCAACATGGAAGCGCATGCGCCAACAGCAAGGGCGTTTGCGGCAAAGACCACGAAACTGCTGCGCTGCAGGATTTGCTGGTTTA
>CAZEZQ010000749.1:1806-3525 GCA_964516245.1 uncultured bacterium
GGTTTATGCCACCAAAGGAATTGCGATGTATGCCCATCGCGCGCGGCAACTGGGGGCGGAATTGACCGAAATCAACCGTTTCACCATTCGCGCATTGTTTGCTACTGTCACCAATGTGAACTTCGATCCCAAACGGATGGAGCAACTATTGCACGATGCCAGCAAAATCAAAGCACAGGCCAAAGCCAAGTATGAAGAAGCCTGCCGCAATGCCGGACAAGACCCCGAAACCTTGGCCGGACCGGCGGCATGGACTTTGAATGGTGATTTGGATGCGCTGGTGAAACAGGGAGAAGCGGTCTCGATCATGAAACGCATTGAGAACCTGGGTGATGACATCACCGGCCTGCAAGAGATGCTCACCTATGGAATCAAAGGCGCTGCCGCTTATGCTGCCCACGCGATGATTTTGGACCAGGAAGATGAAAGCGTGTATGCCTATTTTCATGAAGCGCTTGATTTTCTCACCAAGCCCAACCCCACCGTAGATGAACTCTTTGAGCACAATATGCGCTGCGGCGAAGTGTCGCTCAAAGTGCTCGAACTGCTCGATACCGCCAACACCGGCGTATACGGCAAACAGCAACCCACACCGGTTTTGATGGGCCATAAAATAGGCAAGGCCATTTTGGTCTCTGGTCACGACCTCAAAGATTTGGAAGAACTACTCAAACAAACTGAAGGCAAGGGCATCAACATTTACACCCACGGCGAAATGCTCCCCGCTCATGCCTATCCCGAATTGAAAAAGTATCCTCATCTGGTGGGCCATTACGGCGGGGCCTGGCAAAAACAGCGCCGTGAATTTGATGAATTCCCCGGCTCGATTTTGATGACCACCAACTGCATTCAAGAGCCGAAAGAAACCTACAAAGCCCGTATTTACACCAGCGGGATGGTGGCTTGGCCGGGTGTGGAACATGTTTCACTTAAAGACTTCAGCCCAGTAATTAATGCCGCTCTGGAAGCGGAAGGCTTTCAAGACGACAGTCCGGAAAAATTCCACACGGTTGGTTTCGGCCATCACGCCGTACTCTCATTGGCCGATAAGGTGATTGATGCTGTGAAAAATGGCGATATCAAACGCTTTGTGTTGATTGGCGGCTGCGATGGCGCAGAACCGGGACGCAACTATTACACTCAAATGGCCGACACCATGCCTAAAGATTGGGTGGTGTTAACCATGGGCTGCGGCAAGTTCCGCGTGGTGGATTGCGACATGGGCGACATCGGCGGCATCCCCCGGCTGCTCGACATGGGCCAATGCAACGATTCGTTTTCAGCCATACGGGTAGCAATGGCTCTGGCCGAAGCGTTTGAAACCGATGTCAACAGCCTTCCGCTGGAACTGGTGGTTTCGTGGTACGAACAAAAGGCAGTATGCGTGCTGCTTGCGCTTCTGCATTTGGGCGTAAAGAATATCCGCCTGGGCCCGAAACTGCCTGCGTTTGTTTCCGAAAACGTGCTCAATGTGTTGGTCGAAAAATTCAACATCATGCCCATCGGCACAGTCGAAGAAGACCTGAAAGCCATGCAAGCGGCATAAGGTATACAGCATAATTCCCAATCATGCATTCGGGGCAGGAGATAACTCCTGCCCCATGTTTTTAGTATTTGGTCATATTTTTTTTGTTTGATGTAAACTATAAATGCTATTATTACAGACATATCGAAGCCCAAATTTCAAGGACAGCGGTGAAAAAAGAATTTTCAAAATTC
>CAZEZQ010000750.1:0-3525 GCA_964516245.1 uncultured bacterium
ATTGGGCTGGTTTTGATTTTGTGATTGGGCAATCGAAGGAACTCCGGCGGCCAACAATGCGGTGGATGAGGTTTGCAAAAACGTGCGGCGTTTGATGGAGTTATTGAAGTTCATGGAACAAATCTCTCCCCAGAAATTCTGATTTTGATTTTACGCTAGAATACCATACTGTTTGGGAATGTGTAAGCGGAGAGCCTTAATGTACTATCTTCGTTGGCGTGGATTTGGCCGTATTGGCCGGGGAGTAACGCGAAACCATTGGAAAGAATGCAGCAAGTATGTATCGGGCAGGCCAGGGAATTCTTGCCAGCCGTATTTGTTGAGATGGGTATGCAGATCTGGGCTAAGCATGCGGCTAAATTCTTGTGAGACAAGTATTTCATCGCTTTCGGCTTGAGATTGAATGCCTTTGCCCACACGCATATCGGCTGTGGTAACGGGGTTTTCACCCTGAAGAATTACCTCACCGAGGTGGATGCCAATGGCAGCGTGCACTTGTTTGTGTTGCGGCAAGTTGATATTGCGGCGAAACAAAGTTTGCAAGATTTGAATTGCCGCCGAAATTGCCCCATCGGCATTGCGCTTTTCGTAACATGCGACAATTTGATCGCCTTCGCATGATTTCACGTATGCGCATTGGTAGCTGGTAAAAGATTGATGGCAGATGGTTTGGTAGCGTTTGATCAGTTCGCTGGCTTCGCGGTCACCATAACTCCAAAACTTTTTTGTGGACCCGCACACATCAATATACACAAAAATCCAATCATGTTTTTCTTGTACATTTTTCGGCAGGTTTCTTCGTCTGGACCGGGTCGAGCGGACAGAGGCAGAACCATTCGCAGGATTTTGATTCCTGTGAACGACCACCGCTTCAAATAGTTCCTGCGGTTCGGGTATGTTTTTCAAAATCGCCGTTCGGACGTAATTCAACTGAAAGCGGCTGTTGTGATTTAATTCTTCGCAAAGATCAGGCGAAACAAAAATTTGCCCGGGCTGCGCTTCGCATTGAATGCGTTTGGCCATGTTGTTTGTATTGGATTGGTGAATCAATCCGTCATGATAGTTGATATACCCCTGATGCACGCCGATTGCTGGTAAAATCTGTAAGACTTCGTCTTGCTCTTCGTTCCATTGATGAAAGCAATGTATCACGGCGTCAGCCGCATCGATGGCGCAAGATGGGTCTTCAAAACACGCCACCACTTGGGGCCCACCTCCCGGTTCGATAAAACAAGCGCTATACATTTTTAATGTATCACGAACCATAGTTTGATAATTGGCGAACACAGCATTCGAAACATTCTCTCCAAGTTCATACACTTTTTTGGCAGAGGCAGAAGCATCGATAAACATAATGGTCCAAAACTTTTGTTCGCGTTCGCGATACTCTTGCTCTATACGCTGCTTTTTCGAAACCACTTGTTTCAATCGTTGATCTAATTCTCGGGATTTTAATGGCTGATAATTGAGTAAACGATTTTCAAGCATCCCTGGTATCCTCTTCCCAAAAAACTGTATATTAGATGTTGATTCGCTGTATTAACCAATATTAGTTGAGGCTTATTTTCAGAATTGTAATTTCAAACCAACAAATAATATTCAGAATTGTAACAGAAGTTTGAAAAAAAGAATCCCCAAATCAACATTTTCTTGCCACCCAACTTTATGTTTATCGCGTTATAATATACAAAGAGGATAGAGAAAATTTACTATGAAACGAAAAATCCAATTTACCATATCGGCTCTATGCCTAGCAATACTTATTGGATGTAGTTCCACCCCCAAACAACCAAAAAAGGTTGGTGGGTATACACCATCTCTAGACGCCGCAAAACAGCAATTGGAAGAAACACGACCTTTTGACGGTCCCCAGATGGAAGAATTACAATTGTATGTCGATGGACATTGGCACTCCTATTGGGTTCCAAAAGAATATGATTCGTATGAATCGGAATGGCGGCGTTATTATCAGCAAGAAATGTATTCGCAATCTCCCGAACCGTACGGGTTAACATCTGATTCGATTACGTTTTTCCATGGAAGCGGAGTATTCTCTGCCCCCTATCAACATTATTATGTTGAAGAATATTTTCCTGATTCAAATTTCTCATTAGGTGTAGGCGTATCTTCTTATGGTTATCCTGGTTATGCTCCTTGGGGCTATGGCTCAACCTACATAGATGATTACAATCCATTTTGGGATGACCAATGGGCTAGTTACCGCTACGGTCCAAGATACCGCGCGGGTTCTATATACGCTTACCCGCATTGGTGGAGTCCGTATTGGTATGATCCATATTGGTATGGACCCTACTATAGCCCATATTTATATTCACATCATTTTTATTGGCGCCATCGCCATTATATCCATTTTCCAATTGTTCGAGACACTCGCGAACCCCGCCCTGAGAACCCGGAACGCGGCCGTGAACCTTTGGTAACTACATCTCCTAAACGTGATGATGAAACTACTACCGGACAAAAAGCCGTACGTGAGAACGATATTTGGAAACAAGAGCGTTTATCGGTCTCGCCAGGTTCATTTTTGCCGCTAGGGAACCGGACACCAAGCGTAAACTCCAATGTGTCTCCATCACAAAGCAACCAGCGTATACAACCTCAGATCAGCAATTTCCGCAATTCCAAGCCAAGTGATTACAGGTCAAGCGGTTTCTCTCCGAGTTCACCACGCCTGTCTGAACCACGATCGAATTGGGATGCAAGAGAACAAATTTACAAGGGATTGGAGTATTCGAATCCTCGCAATATAACACCCTCTGGCAACAGTAGTTTTCGTGGTTCTTTCTTTGAGTCACCCCGTTCAGATTCACGTTCGTTTATCACGCCAAGAATTCATACAAGGCCATTAGAAACTCGTCCCAGCCGTTCGACACCTGAAATTTCACCAAACCGGTCTCCCGCAAGTTCCCCTTCACGTTCGTCTTCAGGTACAAGCGCTAGACGATGACTGATCAAATATATTAATGAATACTTTTCAGGTTGGAAAAAAATGGTCGAACTATAGTGTATAATATTACCTAAATTATTATTTAGGGTGAAAATATTCCTTGAAAGACTGCATAGAAAAAAGATAGTTCTAAATCAATAATATGGATAACTTCAATAATATAAGACAACTAACACAAAAAGTCTTGCGATTGTACGAATTTTGCTTAGAATTAAATTGGATAGTAATAAAAGCAAGATAAACAAGATTCTATGTATGAATATGTGAAACAAGGCCTGTTTGAATTCAGATAACAATCATTTAGAAATATTTTGGCTGAAAAATGAGATTAATTTGGCAAAAAGTCTTACTTTGTGATGCGGTCTTCCAGCCTGCTGCAACATATAGTGCAGGCAAGATGCCCGCAACACAAATTTCGGCATTACTCAAAATTTGAATACACGTTTTGCTATGACATCGTTGAGAGTACTTTTGCAGAATTAATATAAGGCGATCCGGCAAGAAGTTATTTTTGGAGCGCAGGTCATAGACGCGCCTTGGTGGGCGTCCTCGCCTGC
>CAZEZQ010000751.1:0-867 GCA_964516245.1 uncultured bacterium
CCCCAGCCCCTGCGGTGCTTACCCCCCTTGATAAGGGGGGGCAAAAAACGTTTCCCAAACTTGTGGGTAAAGATCAGCCCAATCTTGGGTGGGGGATTACTTCGGTTCGCTGACCTATTAGCTTTTGTAAATCAATTAAAAATCATCTTTCACCTCAAACGGTTGTTTTTGTTCCAATATGCGGTACAACTTATCACGGCATTGTGAACAGATATCCAGTGAAAAGGCGTAATACACTTCGTCAGTAAGCTCTTTTTCGCTTTTTTGTTCTGCCACTTTCATCAATCGCTGAATCTCATCCCGAATTTCTTGCCGGCTGCCGCCATGGGTTTCATCGAATTCGGCTCCATCATATGCCGCCGTTAATCCTCCATGAAACATATACCGGGCGCGGCCAATTTCGATTAAGTTCCCGCACAAGTCGCAACTGTATTTGATTCCTTCATCTGCCATGGTTTTTCCCACCAATAGGTTTTGTTGTATACTCTCATTGTAACTCACGATCGAGAGAGGCGATTCGCTATGACTGCAAAACCGAATCAAGCAACACTGGGCCATGCCAATACCCCATATGGGCCGGCGGCATTTGCTTGCCATGATAAAACGATTGTGGCCTTAAAAATGGGGGACGATGCAGAGCAACGTGTTTGCTGGGAGGCTGAACGTTTGGGGTATGAAGTAGAACGGGCACAAAATGGGGAATGTGATGAATTCACCCACGAAATGCTCGACTATTTTGCCGGCAAACGCAAACGGTTCACCTACACACCCGAGTTATCAGGCACCGCGTTTCAACAAAAAGTCTATCAAGAGCTGATGAATATTCCGTATGGAGCCGTGATAACCTATGGTGGATTGGCCGAAAAG
>CAZEZQ010000751.1:877-3523 GCA_964516245.1 uncultured bacterium
CCGAGCTGTAGGCACCGCGATGGCGAATAACCGAATCGCGATTGTGGTCCCCTGCCACCGTGTCGTGGCTTCAAACGGAAAACTCGGAGGGTATGGTTATGGATTGGATGTGAAACAAGATCTATTAAATCTCGAAGGCTGGGACGGCAAAACCCTGGTTTACTGATTTGGAGCGCAGGCGTCCCCGCCTGCATACATATTTTTTTATTGTGATGCAGGCATCCTTGCCTGCAAATATTTTTTTAGATTCTTTTGTGTGAGTTTGAGAGATTGTTTTGCAAAATTTTATGTGCAATATCATCAGCATTCGGGGCAGACACTGGGGCCTGCCCCCTACATTGATAAAATTTTCATTATATTTGGTTAAACTTTTCAAAACGATTATTTCAAACCTCTATACAGGTAAATGACTATGAAATGCCCTTCATGTGAAAAAGAAATGGTCGAAGGAAAGGTTTATCTCTCTGCGACACCGTTTGGATTTTTCCTCCGTGGTTTTTCGCATCAACCGGTATGGTTTCAGCCAAATGGGCAGGAAGCATTATCGAGTGTAATGGTGTTAAAGAAACATTTCCTGCCCGGGGGCGATGTCAAACCGGCACATCGGTGTTCACGCTGCAAAACGGTTGTCTTTAAGGGCGAATGATATATTGTGCTTTTGTGGACTGTTTTTCGTGTTTTCTTATAACCTTTTCTAGCGCTTAGCGAAACTCCACTCTTCAAGTACACTTTCTTTCCAATTCTACTCTGTGGCGAATAGGCTTTATCTATGCAACAACGTTCGTTGATTCTATTGGTGTTTTTCACCGTTTTTATGGATTTATTGGGCTTTGGCATCTTGATCCCCATTTTGCCCTACATTGCGCTTGATTATCAGGCCACCCCTTTGCAAATCGGTATGCTGATGGCGGTCTACTCGATGATGCAATTCCTCTTTTCTCCAATTTGGGGACGGCTTTCCGATATCGTGGGCCGGCGTCCTATATTGATACTCAGCCTCTTTGGTTCAACTGCCGGGTATATCATTTTTGCGTTGTCGACTTCAATGACGGGGCTATTCATCTCCCGAATTCTGGCTGGAATCGCGGCGGCCAATATCTCTACCGCGCAAGCGGTGATGGCCGATCTATTGCCCATAGAGAAGCGCACCATGGGAATGGGAATCGTGGGGGCCGCCATTGGGATGGGCTTCGCATTGGGCCCGGGCATTGGCGCAATTGCCGTTAGCGAGCACAACTACACCTTTCCCATACTGTTGGCGGCGCTGTTGTCGGGGATCGATTTGGTATTGGTACTCATTTTGTTGCCTGAAACCTACAAATGGCAAAACAGCGCGCATCCGGCCCGGCGAAAATTTTCACTTCAAATCTTGCGCGAAGCCGCCAAATCAAGCCATATTCTTATTTTGTTGGGCATATCGCTGCTCTATTACATTGCTTTCGCCGCTATGGAAAGCACCTATGCCCTATTTGGCGAAGCCAATTACAGCATGAAAGCCTGGCAAAACGGGGCGGTATTGATGTGTGCCGGCCTCATTATGGCCATCGTGCAGGGGGGGATTTTAAGCCGGGTCACCAACCGTTTCGGTGAAACCCCAGTCTTCTTGTGCGGCGCGGCGGGGGTGTTGGTTGGGCTTTTTTGCATTGGAGCCAGTTCCACTTTTTATGGATTTGTAGGTTCAACCATGCTGTTGGCGGTCTCGGCAGGATTTGTGACTCCGATCATTTCAAGCCTGCTCTCGCAACTAAGCGGCCCCAATGTGCAGGGCGGCATTTTGGGCCTCAATCAATCCATGGCCAGCTTGGGCCGCATTCTCGGCCCCCTTTCAGGGACAATGTTGTTCGAAGAAGGCCATCGTTACCCTTTTTATTTGGGGGCGGTATTGGTGTTTGTATTGTGGATATTGGCGTTTTCGCTGCACAACCGTTTGGCCCATGCACGCTCGCAAGAAGTTTGAATAAATCGAAATGTTCTTTCGTATAGATACAGAGAATGAATAAAACGGTCATGTAATCTTGTAGATTTTTTGCTTAAAAATAGCGTGACCAAATTACCCATTATTCGTTTGTTGTGCTACAATTCCATATATTAATTGATCATGTAGAAAGAGGTGATTTGAATGATTCCATTTGGTTTTAGTCCTGGCGCATTGTTACTTATGATTGGCATTATGGTTATGATGGGGCTTGCCAGCCGGAATGTGCAAAAAACATTTCAGCGGTTTCAAGAAGTCCCTATTCGCCGCCGTATGACCGGCGCTCAAGCGGCCCGCTATATTCTGGATCAGAACGGTCTTCACAATATACCGGTCGAACGGGTGCAGGGTCAACTTACCGACCATTACGATCCTAGCAATAAAGTACTTCGACTTTCTGAGCCCGTTCACGACAGCCCTTCAATATCTGCTGTCGGCGTTGCCGCTCACGAAGCGGGACACGCGATTCAGGATAAAGTGGGGTATTGGCCGCTGGTGTTTCGCCAGAGTTTTTATCCCATTGCCAGCTTTAGCTCCAACATTGGCATGTTCATGATTATGATTGGATTTTTCTTTAGCCTTTCTGGCGGGCCGAGTTTCTTAGCCGTGTTGGGGTTGCTGTTGTATGCTGCCGGTATTGTATTGACGGTTGTCACTTTGCCGGTCGAATT
>CAZEZQ010000752.1:0-3520 GCA_964516245.1 uncultured bacterium
AGGATGCCCACCAAGGCGCGTCTATGACCTGCGCTCCAAAAAAGACTTTTTGCCGGACCGCCATAAATATTTGAGTGTCAGGAAATTTGTATGAAGTATCCATATTGCATTTTATGGATATCGATTTGCATTTTTATTTATCCCTCAAGCCATTCAATTCCCATTGAGCATATTCATTTACAATGTTCAACCACTGATAGGGCCATGTGTGAATTTTCTTTTCCTGCAATGCTTCGACAGCCAATGGCAGCCAATAACACAAATGGCGTTCGAGAAAATCTTTCCGGGCTTGGGTGATACTCTCCACATGTTCTGAAGATTCTTCACCAAGCATGCATTGCGATTGCAGCTGATAGAGATAAACCAGAAACTCCAATTGAAAGCGTAGATGATCTACGGTTTCATTAGCTGTTGGTTGAGGTTCGAGGCCGAATTGCTTATAAAACAAAATGTTTTCATGAAGTATTTTGGGAATCGGATCGCGTTGGTTCCAATGTGATTCGATGAGTGGACACAACGGATGGGGGAAGCCTACTTCAAAAATACAAAGATAAGTTTCTTCGTAATCACTGTTTCTTTTTGGGATGAACTTTGCCGGAGATACCGGCACCTCCAAATGATGGCAAAGAAGATCCAGCGCAATTTTCACACGAGGTTCGTGAAGCCAGCGGATTTGTTCTTCGCAGGGTGGGCGAAATAAGTCATGAAAAAACCGCCATTTTGCAGAACGTTCAAGCGATTCTTGCAACACATTGCCTTCGGCCAAAACTGTTTCCATTATTGCACCTCATACCATAAGCTAAAATATTTCAATCCGTCACGATGATCTTTGGCCCCGTTCCAGATGGCAAAGCAAATGGGTGTGTTAGAAATAAGATTGGGGATGGCTTGAATGATCACCCATTTCTCTCCTTCCCGGCTCATGCGCGCTTGCTGAGTCTGAGGGGTGGCAGCCGTGGTTTCGCGGCCATGCGCTTTCAGCACCGAAAATCCCCGCCCGGCCTGCCAATAAAACAAGGATGTAGGAGAATTCATATCGCCCATCATCATGGTGGGGTATTGGCCGTGGGTCCCCCGTTGGTTAGGGACCATCACGCATGCCGCATCGCCAAAGGCGCTGGTATTTTCCGTGTGGGTTTTGTAGATGTGTTGCTCTCCACCATTGGGATGTGATTTTCCACTGTGGAATCGATTCACAGAAGGATCCGTCCATTCCATTCGCACCACCACGGTATCGTCTGAGAGACGAACCAACTGCACTCCGGCCTGAGGACGTTTTCCGTCATCCATTGGTCCGTTTGCGTAAATAGGGGGAGTGCGATTTAGTTGAATCTTCTGCAACTCAGCCTGCGACCAGATAGAGTTGCCGGGTTCCAATGCATTTTCGAGGGAAAGCGTTTGTGGGGCCGTAAGCGCTTTGATGGGAAGGCTGCCCTGTTCATCTGCGCCGAACGCCATAGAAGATATGCCAATGATGATTGGCAGTATGGTTAGGATGAATATGAATTGACGTCTCATTTGGTACCTCCATCTCTATCGAGGCAGTGTTGATTCCTATTTATTTCACGCGATCGTACAATTTGTCTTGAGTGTGCAAGAACTACACGTTGTTTGAGCATGGGGCTCCGCTTGACGGCACATTTCGGCCTCGAGGGGATTCAAACCGATTTGTTTGGGGTTACCCAATTCGGTTAAGGACGGGCCAGTGGTTTGACTTTTCACCTGACTTTGAACATCCGCCGGAGTGGCTGCATGTATTTGTTTGGGGACAATTCGATAGCGGATATGGTTGTCACGGCCAATTAAAAGTTGCAACACTTCACTGCTGCCTCCCGACTGGGCTTTTTTCAATTCGCCTTCCAGATATTGAATCACCGGAACCACTTGTTTCCCAAACATCCTCTTAAGTTCATCAACTGGCAAACGCGGGTCTTCCAAAATGCTCTTGCCTGCCAACCCCTCTTTCGGAGGATTGAAGGGGGGCACATAATAGACATTGGGATGCGTGCCCTTTTCCGGATACAACCCCAAGGCAACCTGATGCACCTTCACCAATTTGTGTACGGGAGATTCGGGATCATCAAGCATCCCCACAAAACGAAGCCTTCCCGGGCACTGGGCGGCGCAGGCATTTACCTGCCCTTTTTCTAACCGGGGGTAACAGAAGACGCATTTCTCGCTTTTGCCAGTCACTTCGTTAAAATAGATTTTTTTGTAAGGACACGATTGAATGCAGTAGCGATAGCCTTGGCAGCGTTCTTGATCGATCAACACAATGCCGTCTTCCGTTCGTTTGTAAATGGCTTTGCGGGGGCAAGCGTCAAGGCAAGCGGGATGCGCGCAATGGTTACAGATGCGCGGCAGATAAAAAAAGTATGGATTTTTGGTATTGGGCCCGCCGACATCTTCATCCCAATTGGGCGCATAGGCCGGCAGTGTATGAGGCATAACCGGCTTTTGTCTACCTTGAAACAGGCGTTGTTCATAGTCATATTCAAAGGCATCGCCATAATCTTCTTTTGGTGGAAGTGGTGAAGGACACAGTTGCCGTTGAGGAGTGAATCCACCGCCGATTTTGTTCCAATGGCGGGGGTAACCCAGCCCCGGCTGAGTTTCCACATTGTTCCAATACATATAGGAGGTGCCGTCGCGGTCTGTCCATTGCTTTTTGCAGGCTACTGTACAAGTATGGCAGCCCAGGCATTTGTTCAAATCCATTACCATTGCGTATTGATGCTTCGACATGACTTGTCTCCTTACAGGGATAGCTGTTTAAACTCGTGCCGCATATTGAGCAATGGGACCATCGTATCGTTCGATATCGACCTTGATATCCCGGTTATTTCCCGTAGGTCCCCAGTAATTGGGTTTGAAATTCAAATGGCCGTAATGGCCAATTAATTGCGTGGGTTTGATTTTGATATAGGTGAGTGATTGCCAGCCGCCTTCTTGAAAACCAAGAAATTTTTCCCACCCGTGATACATGGTAATGCGGCTTTTCTTTTCACCGTAAAGAATTTTGGCTTTGACAATGGCTTCGCCTTCAGCATTGAAAATGCGGACCCAATCGTTGTCGCGAATGCCGCGCTCTTTGGCATCATCCGGATGGATGTACACAATCGGCAGGCCGCGCTGCAAACGCAGTAAAAAGCGATTGTCACGCCAGGTGGAGTGTATCGACCAGCGTCCATGCGGCGTATTCCAATACAGCGGGAATTGAGGGTCATCCTGCGGTTCTTTGTGAATGGGCAGCGCTTCTCCCAATTCGATATACCAGTCATGATCAATATAAAACTGCTGCCGTCCGGTTAAGGTGCGCCAGGGCCGTTTCTTTTCGATTTGATGGGTGAAGGGGGCATAGGCGCGCCCTTCTTCAATATCACTGTTCCAGGCATGTTCGTCAATTTCAACAAACCGCTTGGGTTGTGCCTGGATGCTGTGATAGGTCATACCTTTGGTTTCCGGCGAATGGCTGAGGATGAAGTTGCAAGCCGCCTCATCGCTTTCCAGTTCACCATTC
>CAZEZQ010000753.1:0-3491 GCA_964516245.1 uncultured bacterium
ATGTAGAAAAACCGTTGGCCTATACCATTCATGAAGGCCAGGCCGTGCTTCAAGCCGCCCGCAGCAACAAGCGCATCGTTCAAACCGGGACACAGCAACGTTCTGCCAGGCATTTTCAAGAGATTCAAGAATTGATTCAATCCGGCGGAATCGGCCACGTTCATTTTGTGCGGATATGGAATTACCGCAATATGTATCCCAACGGAATTGGGAAAGCGGCAGTGAAACATTGTCCATCGGATTTGGATTGGGATTTTTATCTTGGACCCGCTCCTTATGTTGAATTTGATTGGAACCGCTACGACAATTACCGCTGGTTCCGCGATTATAGCGGCGGTGTTATTACCGATTACGGCACCCATCGCTTTGACACGATGCATCAAATTATGGTGAGTGATTCACCAAAAACCGTATCCGCATCCGGCAGCCGCTATGAGCTCAATGATGGCGGCGATATTCCAGATATTCTGCAAGTCACATACGAATACCCCGATTTTGTTTTGTCTTACGAATCGTGTGTTCTCAATGCGCATGGCCTGGGCGGACGAAACCCGGATCAAGACTATTACAGAGCTTCGGGTCAGTATGACCGGCCCAATGGACTTGCTTTTTATGGCACCCATGGAACCATCTTTGCTGACCGCATTGGCTATGAAGTGTATCCCGAACCTCAATTGCCAAGTTCATTTCCAATGAAAGATAGATCCAAACTCAAATACAAATTTGCAGCCTCACAAGATGCGAGCGCATCACATGTGCAGAACTTTATCGATTGCGTTCGAACACGCAAAAAACCAGCCGCCGACGTAGAGACCGGCCACCGTTCTACCATTATCCCACATTTGGGCAATATCGCTTATGCGACAGGCCATAAGATTGTGTGGGATGCTGAAAACGAAACCATTTTTGATGATCCCACTGCCGCGAAACTACTTCAACGGCACAATCGAAAACCTTGGGATACGATACTGTGATACAACCAAATCAATCTGCGAATGATTTGGTTTATCAACTCTACCCTTTTGTGGATGAACAACGCAGCCCGCTTGGTTGATTCATCAGCCCACTTGGTTGATTCATCAGCCCACTTGGTTGATTCATCAGCCCGCTTGGTTGATTCATCAGCCCGCTTGGTTGATTCATCAGCGCCATAAGACGGACATGCTCTTTATTTTTGGGGTATTTGTCGAGAATGCTTGGTTGGTCATGATGAGAACAAGAACTTTTGACCTTATTCACGGTGTTTTTGAGCGCATCTTTTGCTGTGTTGATTGATTCGTTAACGACAGTGCTTGTATGTTTGATCCAACTGCGCAAGGTGCTTAAGGTCGAGCGAAATTGCTGAAGAAGTTTGATAGAATTTTTGTCTTCGGGATCAAAGTTATCTTTGAGTTTTTTCGACATTTTGCTTAAGCACAGTTCAAGAGTTTCTTGGATGCATTGGTTTAAGTTGTTGTTTTTCATTGTCTTAGTCTCCATTAAAACAAGATTGTTTTGGTAATGATTCTTGCTTTATTGGTGATAATGCAAGTTGCATGCCATAAGTGAACATTTGTTCAGTTTTTTTATTTAAAATATATCGATTTGGCATGAACATAAAAGGACATAAAGGACATGGTAGTTTTAACTGAATTACAGGATTGTTGTAAGAAAAGCACACCGGCTGGAAGCCGATGCTACCCTAAATGAACATTATTTTGACAACGGCTTTAATATGTTTATTTTCTCCCATGAAAGTGTTGTCAAGTTTGTATAAGAAACAAATAATTTCCTTTCAATTTGATTGCATCT
The DNA here is from genome assembly GCA_964516245.1 of uncultured bacterium. GTDB lineage: Bacteria > Hinthialibacterota > Hinthialibacteria > Hinthialibacterales > Hinthialibacteraceae > CAZEZQ01. Next base: position 1,792 of record CAZEZQ010000753.1, read on the forward strand.
TATAGTTTCTTCAAATCTCCCGCATGTTTGTGAACTTTCCGTATTGCGTGCGCGATTTGTTCCATATGAGATTTGGTGGCTAACAAATGATGCTGCGACATAAATAAGCCTTCTTCGCTCAATTTGTCGTTTTCGGGGCAATGGTTGTTTTCCCAATATTGCTCGATTCGTTCTTTTGAGTAAATATTGGAATACCAGCGGGAGTTGAGCATCTTTTTTATAAACGTATGTTTATTCAGATACCGATAGCCACCGCCAATGTAGACACCTTCTTTGCGCATGGCGTCAACAAAACGGCTGCGGGAGAGGCCCTCAAACTGATCTTTGCCGTAATGCATCATGTAGAGGTAATAGGTGTTTCGCGTACCGCCTTCGTAACCAATCGCGGGGCGAATGCCTGGGATATCGGCCAGTAATTCATCCAAGTAATTCGCGTTTTCGACACGCTTCTTGCATTGATCTTCCAAACGGGTGAGTTGAGCGAGCAGCAAAGCACCTTGATACTCGGTCATGCGCAGATTGGCACCATGATGCAGATAACCTTCGCTGGGTTTGCCCAGTTTGCGGTCGCGGCCATTGTTTTGGAAAGCATGAATTTTGTCATACAAATCATCACTTTGAGTGACGCAAGCCCCGCCTTCGCCACAGGGGAGAATTTTGGTTTCTTGAAAGCTAAAACAGCCCACATCGCCGATGCCGCCTACTTTCTGCCCCCTCCATTCGGCATAATGCGACTGGCAGGCGTCTTCGATCACAGACAAATTATGTTTTTTGGCGATGCGAAGAATTTCATCCATATTCGAACAGATGCCCCCGAGATGCACGGTCATGATGCATTTCGTATTTTCGGTTATCCGTTCTTCCAGGGTGTCTGTTTTGATTTGGAAGGATTGGCGGTCGGTATCTGCGAACACAGGTAAAGCGTATTGCTGCAAGATTGCATTGACAGAGGCTACGAAGGTATAGGCGGGTACGATGACTTCATCTCCAGGGCCCACCCCCAATGCAAAGAGTGCGGCATACAGCGAACTGGTGCCATTCACGGTTCCAATGGAATGTTTCACACCGAGCGCTTCAGACCAGGCATTTTCAAACTTGGTGACCTCATCGTTCCCCAAGCGGCACCAGCCCTTGCTGCGCAGCGTTTCCATAAATTTCTTTTCATCCAGTTCTTTAATTACAGGCCAACCGGGCACCTTTGCCGATATGGCGGGTTCTCCACCCATTGCAGCGGGTTTGCCTAGTTCTTGCGCGTTGGATTTATGGATTGAAAATAGGGCGGTGGAAGCGAGTCCTGCTTTTGAGCTGTTTCGAATAAATTGCCTGCGGGATAATGGTTGGGCACTCATGATTCTTGTTCTCCTCGTTTACACGATAGTATGATTGATGGGCCAGACGGAGTGACCCATCCTTTACTTTATTTAAGCGGGAGGGCGAGGCTCCCGCCGAGCCTTGGCTGGTGATTCGAAAGTATTGGAAGAAACCGGCTCATCAGGAGATTCGCCCTCCCGATAACATTCCCCTAGTCTTTCTTATGTTAATGACATTGCCTCCTTGCCTCCCCTCAACTTGCGGGAGGAATGAGAAAAGCCCTTATAGAATTATAACCATGATGGGTCAGACAGTGTAACCTATCCTACTTTACTTAAGCGGGAGGGCGAGGCTCCCGCCGAGCCTTGGCTGGTGATTCGAAAGTATTG
>CAZEZQ010000754.1:0-1536 GCA_964516245.1 uncultured bacterium
GGATAATACCATCGCTAATCAACCCATTCGATGGGTCGTACCGGCCCCATCCAGAACCAGGACCGGCGCTGTTGTTCCAACCGGCCATGCCTGGCAATTGTTGCATAAATGTTTCGGCTCGAGTTTGGTTAAAGCTCATGATCGGTTCCCAATGGATGGTTTTCTGGGCATAGGGGGAGATGCTTTTGTCTGGAGGTAAATTTTCTTGAAAGAGATCAACAGGCCATGTGTTGAGATAAGCCATTGGTGTCGTGAGCGGAACGTGTTGATTGGGGCTGTGCGCATGTTTGTGAAAGGTGCCATTATCCATGCGGTACATCATTTCTGCGGTCACCAAAGCGCGGTGATCGGCCATGGCGCGGCCCATTTTGGCCCGAATTTGTGCATTCAGAAAATTGGGCACGGCAATAGCGGCCAGGATACCGATAATGGCAACAACGATTAACAATTCGATTAAAGTAAACCCATTTTTACGATACATAATATTTATTCAGGTTGCGTGAGTTTGATCGTCATAGTTCACTATCATTTGTGTCAATCCGCTGCTGGAATTTTGTACCATTACGAATCTTTAAATTCAACTGCCCTTCGCTCTTTAGCCAATTGTTTTGAGTTTGATTATTAAGGAACACAAATACAATTGTAACATGGAAAGTATTCATTCTGATGTATGTTATTTAGATGAAGTTTCCACTAATTGTATTTTCCGCCATTTTTCCGCGATAGGATCATCTGATTCTTGAAGTTCCATTTGTATTCGATTACGAATCTCTTCGTCGCTTAAATCTTTAAATTCTTCTCTCATCTTTTCTTGAATTTCTTCTTTCATCTTAATGCAATCGAAATCATTTGAATGACTCATTAAACAACCTCCCTTGGGCTACGAATTTCGATAGATTGATATCCCTCTCGAATATTAACGGCATTAAATCTACGAATTTTACTCAAGTGGACTATATGTTGAAAATTCCAACTCACAATCACATCTGCTTTAGATACTGTGGCTATTGCAACATGATGTGCATCATTTATTGACTTAACACTAACTATCTGATCATTAATATAGTGATCACGTAATAATTCGCTCTCTGGAGAACTATTTACTGTTTCTAAAATTTTTTCCGGCAAAACATTAAATCTTTCTTTTACTTCTTTTGGTGCTCTTTGCAACTCAGCTAGAAATAAGTCTGAAATAAGTAACTCAATCTCTCCTCTTTCCGCCATTTGAAATAACATTTCACTTTCTTTGGAGAATGTGTGATCCAAACAACCTCCTATAACTGATGTATCAATGTAGATTCTCAATGTTTTCATGAATTATTATGCTCACGATGGATTTATTAATTAAAGTAATTATAGAAGAAAATCTCAACTCACACCACAAAAAAGTTATCATGACCGGGGATTACCAAATCCGCCATTTTGGCGATTTGATCGAGCGAACGCCGGGCTGATTTGATGTCTTCTGAGTTTTCTGAAGGTTCGCGGTCGTCGAAGTGAATCTTGTCCCGGCCGAGAATCTGGTAGTCCTCGTGG
>CAZEZQ010000754.1:1546-3475 GCA_964516245.1 uncultured bacterium
ACGGCATCACCCGCCACGACCACAAATCCCTCCCGGGTTTCGAACAGCAAAGAGGTGTGGCCGTGGCTGTGGCCCGGGGTGGGGATCGATTCCAAGCCTTCGATGGGATACTCTTCAATCGGCACAAAGCCCGCTAATATGTTTTTTTCTTCTTCTGTCGTAACCTTTTTTTCTTTCCACCAGCGAATTTCGGTTCGAGACATAATCCATACCGCTTTGGGAAACAGCGACAGGCTTCGCCAATGATGCCGGTGAAAGTGGGTTAAAAACACCGTATCAATATCGGATGGCTGATAGCCGGTTTGCTGATCGAGAAAATCTTTATATTCCTCTTTGTTCTCAACACCGGGGTCTATCACGATTCGGCGTGAATCGGTTTCGATAAGCAAACTGGTGCACAGTTGGCTCCGCTGGGTACCAGGCGAGTCCCGATAATGATTGTAACTCAAGTGCCCTATGTTGATAATTCGCCATTTCGGATTCGGCATGGATAACACCAAAACAATCAAACAGTTTGATTTCGATAGATTTGAGTACGTATTATATTCGATTTGGCTGTGAATGGAGATATCAATATTTGGGAGTATTTTGGATTCTTGCGTGAGATTTGTTGAGAATATGTCTTTCAGATTTTCAAGTTAAATTAAATCTATGGGTAATGAGTTCAGGGGGAGGGCGAGGTTGTAAATGCGCCGAGGCGTGCTCACGCCGAGCCAGTTTCTTGTTCAAGCGGCTCAACAAGAGATTCGCCCCCAATGAATATTGATTTTACAAAATTTCAATTACATTTGGTTCGGTTTTAAAAAAGTTGATTTTTATTAAAGTTTTTTGGCAGAACTACCGATAATCGATAGTGGGAAGGCCTATTGAAACTTTGAATGAAAGGAGAGCATCATGGTGGGCGCGGTTTCTGATTCGCTTAGAGTGCAATCGGCGATGGGCTTTCTCATCGAGAAGACATTGAATAAAGCGGCCGAACTTTCGCAGGAACAGGCCCTCGCTTTGGCCGAGCAGAATTTGCAAGCCCAAATCGATGCTCAAAAACTTGCCTCTGTCGAAGCCGCAGCGAATGTGAGTGGAGTGGGTGAAATTTTGGATGTTCTCGCTTGAACCGGTTACGGGTTACAGCAAGTAAGCGATTCTCTCATGAAGCGCCTTAATCACTTCTGCCATTACATGCTCAATTGCTTGATCTGCACGAATGACTTTGTAACGAACCGAATTTTTCTTTGCCAAATCTAAAAATCCGTCGCGTACTTTCTCCATAAATTCCACTGTTTCTGATTCGAATCGGTCAGGTTTCGCGCTTACTTTTCTTGAGCGCGCCAATCCAGTTTCCACATCCAAGTCAAGAATTAGAGTGCAATCCGGCTCCCGCCCTTCAGTGGCGATCCGGTTTAGTGTGTGGATCTGATCGAACGATAACCCTCTGCCATAGCCTTGATACGCCAAAGTTGAATCTGTATGCCGGTCGAGCACCACGGTTTTGCCATCTGTGAGAGCGGGCAGAATTACCTCGCGCATGATTTGTGCCCGCGCCGCTTCGATCAAAAACAGTTCTGTTTCTGGGTACAGAGGGATATCGGTTCCAAGCAATACATCCCGAATCGCTTCCCCTCCAGCTGTGCCCCCCGGCTCACGCGTGCAAAGATGAACGGTTCCACGTGTATCAAGCCAACGGCTGATTTCTGCCGCCACCGTAGACTTGCCCGCCCCTTCAATCCCTTCCAATGTCAAAAAAAAACCCTGGCTCATATTCACATTTCCAACTCAATGGGTGTCTTTGAAATGATTTTATTGTAATGGAGTGTTCGATTTCTGAAGAGCAACCCTCCCGCCACGGCGGGCTATATCAAGATGAAACACAAAGTGTAGGGAGGGCGAATCTCCTGATGAGCCGGTTCCACCCACTACCTTCGATTCACCAAC
>CAZEZQ010000755.1:0-2994 GCA_964516245.1 uncultured bacterium
GATGGCAATATTGCGAATTTTGTCGTTGCGTTGTAAATCTTTCATTCAAATATTTCCTCATGAAAATACCCCCGCAAAGCGAGGGCAGGTTTATCGATCCTATTTGGTACTTTCATTTAATAACCAGAGAAAATTATATCCACTGCAATCAAAAGAGCAATCAGAAGAATGAAAGAATTGTGTTAGGGGAAGATATCAAGAGTAGGATGAAGCCCAAAAATCAGTTTAACAATAGAGAAGGCAAGCGTAGACATAACAATAATATTTGCTATGAATATATTTCAACAAATACAATACAACGTAAAAATTCATACAATATTTTTTTTTGGAGAAAAATATGAAATTTCAGTTTTTTACAATTCCATTTCTTTTTGTCCTTTTCTCTTCGTTCTCATTGGCACAAAATCAAACATGCGACCCCAAAAAATGGGAAGAGACCATTCAGGAATTTGAGAAAATGGATCAAACCGATCCCCCATCGAAGAATGGTATTTTGTTTATTGGAAGTTCGAGCATTCGCGGTTGGGATTTGGATACCTATTTCGAAGACTATGAGACCATAAACCGCGGTTTTGGTGGATCTCATATGGAAGACTGCCTGTATTATACAAATCGAATTGTAATTCCCTATCAGCCAAAAATCATTGTTGTCTATGAGGGAGATAACGACATCGCATTTGGGAAGAACCCAAAAACCGTGCTCAAGCATTACAAATCATTCGTCCACAAAGTACATGCCGAACTTCCCGATACGGAAATTGTCTACATCGCCATTAAACCCAGCCTAAAACGTTGGTTGTTGGTAGAAAAGATGCGGGAAGCCAACCGGTTGATTGAAGAATATACCCATCAAGACCCACTATTGCATTTCGCCGATATCGACACCCCTATGATCGGGGCGGATGGGATGCCCAGGCGCGATATTTTCAAAGACGATGGGCTGCATCTCAATGCTAAGGGATACACATTGTGGAGCAATGTTCTTTTGCCATTTTTGACCGACTAAAACAAAAAAATAAGGGGCTGGAGAAGCCCCTTTCAGAAGAGTGGCCTGAGGTTCTACTATGTGTGAAAGGATTAAAACCCATTCACAATTCACTTACGTGGCCTTGCGGGCTGGTTCAGAAATCCCTCGAAGGGCTTCACCAATTACTTCTTCGTTTTGACAGCTGGTCAAATCACCCAACGAAATGATTCCACTAATTTTCCCACTATCATCTTTTACCAGCAGACGCCGGATTTGATTTTCTTGCATAATACGCGCGGCTTCTTCGGCGCTATCGTTTTCACCGCAACAGATCACCCCCCCATGCATTATATCATGCACTGTGGTTTCAGGATCCCGATCTTCCGCCAAAATTTCTTGCGTTAAATCACGGTCTGTGAGCAATCCTATTGCCAAATTATCGTCATCATCAAACACCGGCAATGCTCCAATATCATCTTCTTTCATCATTTGAGCCGCTTTTTTTGCCGGTTCACTTGGATGTATTCTATCTAAATCACGAGTCATTATTTCTCCGACTTTCATGATTTTTACCTCCTTTCCTTATTTTCTTTACTTCTACAAGGCGCAATCAAAATGCCAATTTGCATGTACTTGAGAGTGTTGTTATGGCGCTATATATGGAAATATAGTAAGAGTTGGGAGCGAAATATTTCATACACTCAAAATTTCGGTTGATTGGATTGGAAATTCTGTGAACAAACCGCACAGACTTGTATGGATGCGAAACAATACGTTATGATTGAAAACTATCGGAAAAAACGCTTTCCGAACAGCATCATGAACACACCACATATCACAGCCCCCAAAAGGTTGAACTATATCATTTCAAAAATTAAAGCGAATGATATTGTTTTTTTCTATCTCCTCTTCATCTATCATTTTTGTTTTTGATATTGTATTTTGTGTCTTACTATCGCAAATTTTATAAAAACAACTCAATCATGAATAATCAGGCCATTCAACAAAACGAAAAGAACAAGAAAGCCATTCAAGATCCGATCTCCATAGTAAAGAAATACTGGGGATACGATTCGTTTCGCCCCCTGCAAGAAAAAGCCATTGAGAATGTGGTTAATGGACGTGATTCTATTGTGGTATTGCCAACCGGGGGCGGCAAATCATTATGTTATCAAGTGCCCGCTGTGATCATGTCCGGTGTGGCCCTGGTCATCTCTCCCCTAATATCGCTCATGAAAGATCAAGTGGATGCCTTGCGCGACTGGGGGATACCGGCCGCCCGCTTGGATAGCACAATTCATCCTATGGAGCGGGATATGGTGTTCGATCAAATCGAACGGCAAGAATTAAAGTTGTTGTATCTTTCACCCGAACGTTTGTTTTCGGAAGGGTTTCTTGAATACATTAAAAAGATCAACCCGTCATTCATTGCGATTGATGAAGCGCATTGCATCAGCATGTGGGGGCATGACTTTCGCCCCGAATACCGCCAACTCGGCAAGTTAAAACAACTATTGCCAAACCTGGCCATACATACGTATACTGCCACAGCGACAGTGCAGGTGCGGAAGGATATTGCCAAGCAAATGAATATGAATGATCCGAGTATTCTGGTCGGATCGTTTGACCGCCCCAACTTGCTATATAAAGTGAACCGCCGAGACGATATCGTGGAACAGGTTAGCAGCGTATTGGACCGCCATAAAAATGAATCGGGGATTGTGTATTGCATTCGCCGTGCCGATGTGGATGATTTGCATTACGATTTGAACCGGCGGGGCTATAAAACTTTGCCCTACCATGCCGGGTTGGATACTTCAGAAAGAAAGAAAAACCAGGACGCTTTTTTCAAAGAAGAAATCGACACGATTGTGGCTACCATCGCTTTTGGAATGGGGATCGATAAATCAAACGTGCGATATGTCATTCACACGGGAATGCCCAAAACACTAGAGAATTACCAACAGGAAAGCGGGAGGGCCGGACGGGACGGATTGGATGCGGAATGCTGGCTTTTTTATTCGGGT
>CAZEZQ010000755.1:3004-3473 GCA_964516245.1 uncultured bacterium
ACATGGAAAAACATCATGAAAAATCAGGATCCACAATCCAAGAAAATAGCAGATGAAAAATTACATGATATGTACAACTTTTGTACGGGGATTCTCTGCCGCCATCGTTCGCTGGTGCAATATTTTGGCCAAACCTTAGAGAAAGAGAATTGCGGCGCTTGCGATGTTTGTTTAGGGGATATGGATTTCGTTTCGGATGCCTTGGTCAAATCACAAAAAATTCTCTCTTGCATCAAACGGGTTGAAGAACGGTTTGGCGCCGATTATACCGCAAATGTTTTAGTCGGTTCAAAAGAAAAACGAATCATCGACAACCAGCATCATGAAATCACGACGTATGGGTTGATGTCAGATCATTCCAAACGAGCGGTGCGCGACTGGATCGAACAATTGGTCGCCCAGGGCTATGCAGAGAAATACGGTGATTACAATACCTTGCAAGTCACAGAGAAGGGGTGGCAGGTATTGA
>CAZEZQ010000756.1:0-3469 GCA_964516245.1 uncultured bacterium
TATCCACTCCCCAAAGACGAATTGGAAGAATTTATCAATTCCAAAGACATGGTTGTGGCCGTTGAACTGGCCCATTCTGCCCAGTTCTATCACTATCTGAAGAGCCAGCTCGACATCCAAACTCCACTGGTGCCATACGCCCGCAGCGGAGCCAAAGCGCTCAGTGTGGAAGAAATTTGCCGGAAAATTAGTGAACTATACGAAAGCAAAGTTGTATAATATACAGTTAGATGATATTTGATGGAGAGATTTCCAATGGATTTACTGACGACTCAGATTGAGCGCAAGCAACACGTCCCCAAAGATTACCGAAGTGAACTGAAACCCATTTGGTGTAAAGGATGCGGCAATTTCAGCGTTCTCAGCTGCATTCATAAAGCCCTGGCCGAAACCAATATCGACCCGCATAACGTGGCGGTAGTCTCCGGTATCGGATGCAGCAGCCGATTGCCGGGGTATTGTTCGACCTACAGTTTCAACTCGATTCATGGGCGGGCGTTGCCGATCGCGACCGGCGTGAAATTGGCTCGTCCGGATATGACGGTATTGGTGGCGGGGGGAGACGGTGACGGCCTCTCCATCGGCGGGGGCCACTTGCCGCACGCCGCGCGGCGCAATGTGGATATGACCTATGTGTTGATGGATAACGAAATTTACGGTCTCACCAAAGGCCAGGCTTCGCCTTCTTCACCGCAAGGCGATATCACCAAATCATCACCGCACGGGACGGTGGAAATGCCGTTGGACCCGATTTCGCTGGCGCTGGCGTATAATATTTCGTATGTAGCCCGGACCCACGCGGGCGATGGCAAGCATTTAACGCAAACGATTTTGGACGGCATCAATCATCCCGGTTTCGCCTTTATTCACGTTTTGCTGCCCTGCCCCACCTATCGGGGCATGGTGTGGTTCAAGGGGTTGAAGGCGAAAACCCACATGCTGCCGGATGACCATGATTACAATGACCGGGCGCAAGGATTTGCCCATTCGGCGAATATGGCAGACAGCATCCCCATCGGCCTGTTTTACAAAGAAATTCGGCCCACGATGGATGAACTTTCAACAAAACGCGCCGAGAAGGTGAAAGCCGAGGGCGGCGTGACGATGGAAGAATTGCTGAAGAAATACCGGGCGAATTAAATGCCTTATTGAAATGAGGAGTTTGGTAGGGGTGGGTTTGAAATCCACCCCTACATTCATTTAAGTACAAAAGGGATTAGATGGGCTACGCAAACAACGCTTTTAGCCCATCTACAAAACTTATAAGCATTTGCCGTTATCTTGAGTATCTTTATTATCCTGTGCATCTTGATTTAGACAGTATATAGTTGGCTAAAGCCAACCCTCAATTGTGCAATCATGATTTTGTCAACTCCCGTCAAAATGAAAACCCTCGATTTGATCGGTAATAGGTGCTGCCTTCGCTATGCAGGCCATTTGAAGGGTTGTAATTAAGATAAAGATAATGGCAATAAACACTATCTCGAACAACAGGACCACACCCATGGAATGCATAAGAGCCACCGGAGCCGTCAGACATTGAACATGGTTTATCCTTTGGAAAATCACAAAAGGCCCTATAGTGAAAATACTCATTTAGCCAAAAGGATGTATTAGATAAATCAGGATCACTTTTGGCCCATGTCACTATATGAATTGTAATAAATGGGTCAGTGGGAATTTCGCTGATATATGAAACCGGTGTTGTGAGCGGTGCGTATACATGGCCATAGTTTCTTTGTTCATTTTGGCCAGTCAGGCCAACCCCGCCAAAGGTGCGACTAATGCGATCTCGGCCCCGATTGGTACCACTTTCACCTAAATCAACGAGAACAACTTTGTGATCAAGACGAAAGACTTCGATGGCATTGGCCAGGGATTTCATGTTTGATTTTGAAGCGGCGATTTTACCCCGAATTAATGCATCGCGTACCGACATGGTCAGAATGAGGGTTAGTATGCTGACAATGGAAATAACTACAAGCAATTCGACCAGGGTAAACGCAGAGGGATTTCTTGTTTTCTGAACGATTGGGTTCATGGCAAACCTCCTGTCACGTGAATAAAAAAATAATATAGATTTTGAAAGATGAGTTCCATACAGAAAATTGCTAGTTTTGACCAAAGAATTGGATTATAGGAGTCTACACCATTGGAGTAGGAAACGGATGTTGCGCCTCATGGATTCCTGCTCGGATTTGGGAAGATAGCGCACCACATTTTCCCGCTTGTACCACTGGCAACAATGCACCAACGCCTTGTCTTTGAACGTTTTCTTCACCGCTGCCCGAAGCCTTTTGCCGCTATCGATCACCACCAATAACCCATTCTCCGTTTGCAGCGCACGCCCTACTAATTTAACAAGGAAATCTCTGACGGGTTGGGAGTTTTCCATCCCCTTCTACACAAACTAATCCCTTCCCCTTTGGCTACCTAAATCTTGGTCTAATTCTGACGGTTAGGTACTCGCGAAAATCGGTGTTTAATAGGGGACAGACAAATCCCCAAAAATTTGGAGGATGGATTAAGACTATGCTTCGGCATTGATTTGTTGATCCCAATCAAACAGTTGATATTGAATTTGATACGCCCAATTTCTTGCTTGTATTAATTCTATGAGTCGATTTGAAATAAATGGCAAGCCTGTAAATGCATTGATGGGGTTCTATACAATTAAGCAAGTTGTGCAAAAATAGAAAAAGAATATTAGTTTACAAGATTTATTCATAATGTCTCGTCATTCATGGATAGATTTGTATATTAAACACAGGTAGTGAATATTTATTTTCCTTGTAACAATATCCCTTTTGATTTCACTTCATGAAAATCAACAATATAATCACTGTGTCCAGGAGGTTTGTCTGAGTGTACATAATTGACATGCAAACCAATGGCACTGTACATGTTGGCTTGAGAAAATGCGCGTGGCACATCACCATTAGGTGATTGGCGGCTTCTGGCATAGTAATAATAGGGAATATCCCAATAAAAAATCACACTGTCAAAGGGATGAATATTCTCTGGAGTAAACACATCAATAATCGTGTTCTCATCTTCTTCTTGTTCAACAATAAAATTAACCTTGTATCCCCCCAACAACGTTTCATTTTTAATGTCTTGAAAGTTTGTATAAGTTGAAGGAATACACCGATTGGATGGGTAAATTTGGACCATCATTGGGTCCAATGATGCTTCCTGATCACGCGGAGGCACAACGGCTTCAGGAGCGAAATCAATATGAAGGTTGGGACCATGTTCATAAGATGTCAAAAATTCATTGACCGGAAATGAAAAATCATCCACTTCAGGGGTGACATACTTATTCCACGATATATCAAAATGCCATCTCCAATAGTAATATTCTTGTTTCATGTGATTACGAATAAAAGGATGATAATTGAACATATTTTGAGGATAAAAAGGAGTTTCTACTTCATCTAGATCATATTCAATTTTTTCTTCTTTAACA
>CAZEZQ010000757.1:0-1054 GCA_964516245.1 uncultured bacterium
AATCCGGCTCGGCGGGAGCCTCGCCCTCCTAGGGTATGGGAACAACCGGCTCGGTGGGAGCACGCCACGGCGCATTTTCAACCTCGCCCTCCCAACAGCAAAGTCTTTTAATTTAATGGCATTGTAGCCTTGCCCTCCTAACCTCCACGCCACGGCGCGCTGGCCCAATTTCATTGAGGGAGGAATAAAAAAACTATTGTTTTTTGAGAATTCACTTCATACAACTGACCAATTACATTTTTTTTAGGAATTCAACTATTTCTTCCGGTTCGCGCATTCTGCCGATGCCTGTGTCGCCTGAGGCCAGATCGCCTTCTGCCGGTTCAATGATGTGGTATCCAAATTTGCGGAGTGCCGCTACATTGTTTTGTACGGCCGGATGGCTCCACATTTGATGGTGCATCGCCGGGGCCAGGATCAAAGGGCATTGAATTGCCAAGATCAGGCTGGAAAGCAAATCATCCGCAATGCCGTTGGCGGCTTTGCCCATCACATTGGCTGTGGCCGGTGCAATCAATGCGATATCCGCCCATTCGGCCCACTCAATGTGCACAATTTCATGTTGCGGCGAATGGGCGAACATATCCAACCCCACATCATGTTCGGAGAGAGTGGCCATGGTGAGAGGAGTAATCAATTTTTGTGCTGACTGGGTCATAACGACCCGAACTTCAGCCGATTCTTTACGCAGCAAGCGTACGAGGATTGCTGATTTGTAGGCAGCGATTCCACCGCTGACACCCAATAATATTTTTTTGGCTTCCAATTGCATGACTCTTCCTTTCATGCGGTTAAAGTGCGAGTGGTAAAGTGCTGGGCTAGCGCATGGCATAGAGATTGAGCGATCTGTTTGCGTGAACGGAGAGGCTCGCTCATGATCACTGAACCCTCTTTTGTCTGTTCTACTAGATAGGCTATATGTTGAGTTTGAGAGATATCTTCCATCCGGTTGGCAATTACCAGTTCGGCACCGCTTCGTTTCATCAAATCGATGGCGCGGGATTGTAGTGCATCTACAGACAGGTTTGCTTCCAACTTAAATCCAACCAAAAGT
>CAZEZQ010000757.1:1064-3468 GCA_964516245.1 uncultured bacterium
CATTGTTTTATCGACTCTATAATTTTTTCTCCTTTATGCAGTACCAGTTGCCATTCTTCTTCCAACGAACTTTTTTTCTCTTTCATTTTAGAAGCGGGCAAATAATCCAAAACCGCCGCCGCCATGACAATCGCGTCAGGGCTCTTGATTTGGGATAGATGTTTCAGCCGGTTTTTTATTGCTTCAACGGTTTCAAATTCGTGTAAGTCTACCCGGTTGCATACATCCGGGTTGATATCAATCACTGTAACGCTATTTTTTCCTGCCAATTGAATGATTTCGGCGCCTTCAAAAATCATCTGTAGAGCCATCATACTTCCCAAGCGCCCGGTGGAACGATTAGCAATCACTCGCACTGCATCAATGGGGGCGACTGTTGGCCCGGAAACCAGAAGAATGGTTTTGCCGCTCAAGATACCCATAATATACTAAATCCCTTTTCCAGCACTTTGCTTTGTTTAAGTGAATATTATCCTAATTATAATTCCCAGTCATTTTTGAAATATTGTGTTATACCATTACTACAAAAAACAAACGGTGATTGAAATGAAACTTACTCATTGGATATTTACACTATTGTTCATGGCTTCAACAGTTCAAGCCCAGTTTGCGCCCGTTGATCCATTGCCGGAAGACGCAGTCCGCATTTCTGGAGGCCGAACGGATGGGATGTTGGGAAATTCGGTAAAAACCATAGGTGACATGAATGGCGACGGCCATGACGATTTTGCGGTCGCGGCGCCCCAAGCGGATATTGTCTATATAATTTTTGGAAGAGGCAACCTTCCCCGCACCGTCAATCTTGGCCTTCTTGGCACAAATGGATTCCCCATTCTTGGTGAAGTGGGCACCAATTTTGGCGCCACCATCGCGGCCTTGGGAGATGTGAACCGTGATGGCCGCGCGGATTTGGCCATAGGAGCCCCTTTTGCGGGAGAGGGTGGGAAAATTTATGTAATGCGCGGCGATTTTTATCTCTCAACGATAGACATTACAGATTCTTCCAGGCTCTTGTATACCGTTGAAGGTGAAGCGGGCGAGAACTTGGGTTCACTTCTTTTCGACGGGGGTGATATCAACAATGACGGTTTCAGTGAACTTCTGATTCCCAGCCCATCCCGATTTATAACGATGAATGGCGAAACTTCAGTTGGAGCCTCATATATCATATATGGTGGAATCTCATTTAACCCAAAAGTTATGCAAACCAATGATTTGGACCCTGAAAATACGCTCACACTTTTTGCCGAACCCACACGCTCTACAAGTTCATTCGGTATCGGCTTCGATCTTTTGGGTGATTTCATGGGTGATGGATTTCCAGATGTGGTTCTTGTGGCTGGCATTAATGTTGAAGAAGACATTACAAAGAACGATTTACTGGTGTTTTCAGGCATTGGCAAGCCTCGAGGCGTTCAAATGATCGGCGAGACCGAATTCCCCACTCAATTTTTTTCGTTCAAGTTATTCGACACGATCAACGAAAACAAAATCACGCAAATAGGTAGTTCTGACTTAGATGGAGACGGCCTATCTGATTTGGTTTTGGGGTATCCATTCGCCAATCCGCATGGTGATTCGCAGCCAGCCGGTTCAATCGCAATCGTTCCAGGCTCGACTTTGAACAATGGGAGTGGATTGATTGACCGCACCAAACCGGTCACTTTTATTACTACCAATCTCGATAATGCTTTATTCGGAAACAAACTCTCGGTCTTGGATAATTTTCTTACCGTGGGAATGCAAGACGCGCTTAATCCACTGGATCCAAATTCTTCCACTGGATTGGTTTATCTTTTTGATGGCAACAATCTGGATTTCAATGTGTCTAATATAGCTGAAGACAAAGCCAAGATTATTTTTATCGGGAAAAAGGATGCGAGTCTCTTTGGGGCTTCTGTCGATTTGACCCATTTGCCCATTGGGAGTTTTGTTTTGGCGGGCTCACCAGGTGACCAAGGTGAAGATACCAATGACGATGGTTTTCCTGATATTGTGGGAACCGGCGCTTATTTACTCCCTACAGACACGGCAGCCACAGGAGTCAATGATTTTCAATTGTACGATTGAGCTTCAATATAGATTCCATATCAGAAATGTGGGAACAGGCGCTGGTGTGTATTTTTTACAAACTGCCTTCGAAACACAATTGAGTTGGCTGAACGGATGGAATGCAACAAGCGAACCGCCGAACAGTATATCAAAAAATTACGGGATATGAGATACAGATTTCAAATTGTCTGAATCTGGATACCCAGGATGCGCAGGAATTTCAGGATGAAAAAAAAAAATGAAAGACAACGATGTTATGTCTTACGAGCGCTTTTCACTCAACAAATTTTTCAATTTATCAAGCGAAGCGCCGTTTCGTATGGCCTCTTTTATAGAATTAAGAGCATCCAAA
>CAZEZQ010000758.1:0-3465 GCA_964516245.1 uncultured bacterium
GGGGGTAAGCACCGCAGGGGCTGGGGGGATTCGGCGAAATAAGAAAAGTCAGATCTCCCCTAACCCCCCTTAATAAGGGGGAAATACCAAGTGCACAATTTGTGGGTAAAGATCAGCCCAGAGGGAGAGGGAATTGTTGAGCCAACGATTTTGAGTATCCTATTCGAATGTTAACTTCTTTTAATAAATATATTGTTCATACGTGGGCTGCTCGAATGGAGCACGCCACGGCGCATTTTCAACCTCGCCCTATCTCAAAACGTAAAGAATGTTGGCAACTACTCTTAAAACTTATGTTTAGTTTTTTATCTGCTACTCGATTGATTATGGCGATAAATATTTAACATTTTTTGCGCGATTTCTTCCCATGAAGGCAATAAGGGTTGTGTAGGTTCTTGGGCTGTGGAGGATCGTTCAAGCATATCTACAATCGCTTGTTTGAAACTCTTGGGTGAAGGATTTGCAATACAAGCCAGGCCTGGAATGGGGTGAGGTAAAAAATCCAAACAACCATACTGTTTTGTTGCGACGGCGGGTGTGCCGCATTGAAGAGATTCAACCAAGGTGAGCCCAAAAGACTCATAAGGGGAGGGGCAAAGGGTTAGATCCACTTTGTTAAAAAGGGCTTGAAGTTGGCTGCGTGCTATGGGGGGGCAAGTATAGATGCCGGGTTCTTTCAACACCCCCTTTTGATAAAACAATGGAATTTTGGGTTTTTTATTCAACCTTTGTAGTGAAGACACACCTCCCTCATCAGGTCCACATAAGACCAAACGGGCAAAGTGTTGTTCTTGCCACATCAATTCAAATGCCCGGTACGCCAACTCGATCCCTTTTTGCTCATTGATGCGGCCAAGATACAGCAAAGTAGGGATGCCGGTGTTGGCAGCAAATTCAAAAGGCAATTCAGTTGATTGCTTTTCCAAATAAGGTTGCCCCAATGGGATATGATGGATCAATTCTTTTGGGATATGGTTTGCAATGAGTTGATTGACTTCAACCTTGCTTGTCAAAAAATAAGCCGCATTGTTTTGAAACCAATTCCACTGCCAATAGGGGTCAAGAATTCCATGCATGATTTTTTTCCAAGGCGTATGGATTGGTGGTTTGTAGGAGCCATGAGTTGAAACGGCATGCGGGATATTTTTTGAACTTGCCCACTGGGCAAGCGAACGATACCCACTGATATTGACTTCATGAAAATGGATGATGTGTAGTGGTTCCGGTAGTTGCTTTATGGTTTCCGGGTGAGAGAAATCCGCTGTAAACAATTTCCATTTTCGGGCAATGTTTGGATAGCGGTTTTTCAGATAAACGATTTGCAGCGAATCCAAATGGCCAATAGCGCGAATTGATGAATTTTTGTTCTTTTGGAAAGTTATTTCATCCGTATTTTGAGGCTCATCCAGCCCTGCATCCGTTGTCAAAATGGTGATGTGGTTTCCCAATCGGCTTTGGGCCTGAACCAAGGAGAAAACGGCTTCTGGAGTGCCTCCAAAATGAATGGTGGGATAAAAGTATGGAGTAACATGAACGATATTCATTTTATTTCTGTTTGCTGAGGGTAAAAACAATCAATCCCAAGCAATATGCGAGAAAAAAAGTGATGTTGCGAATCATGAATACCGGCCCGGAGCACAGAAGAGGCAAGTAATGAAAATATGAATAGATTATCCAGCCGTAGATCAGATGCGCAAACAAAACAACAAGAAATAATACGAGTCCCCAATAGAAATCAATTGCGCAATATATCAGCGCCAAAGGCGCAGCCATAGACAACAATACAAGAGCACCCACCCAGCGGTCTGCCTCATAAAGAACCTGTGTTTTCACAAAGGGGCGTCGGAACCCATACCAAAATGTTCTCACCAAACAATCCCAAATTCGGGTTTTGTAATGATGCCAAGCCAATGCGTTTGTATTGCGTCTTAGTATCCACCCCTTTTCCCGTATCCTATGATTGTATTCTGAATCAAAACTGGAAGCCCCCAGATGAAGTTTGCATTCACCCAATTCAGAAAAAATTTCTCTACGGTAAATGGCATTGGCACTGGTGATATGTTTTACCTCTGCGCCATCGCATCGCATTTTGAAAGCGATTTCGTAACCCAATACTTTGGCCAACCAGGGGTCCGCTTTTGCTGGCAGCAGCAACCCCCCGGCCCCTCCACAATGGTTATCATCAAATTCCTTTATCAGATAAGATAGCCAATTAGGGCCGAGAATCACATCACTCTCTAGCCAAATTACAAATTTGCCTTGTGCTTTTTTTAATCCAGCATTGATGGCAGCGGCTTCTTCAGCATGTTTTTGTTGAACAATTTCAAGATAAGAGTCGCCAAAGCCGTGTTTCTGTTTCCAATGTTCGATGATTTGCACGGATCGGTCGGTTGATTCGTCATCAACAACAATGATTTGGTATGATTGGTTTATATCCTGCTGAATTATACTCTCCAAGGTATCTTCAACAGTGGATTCAGAATTGAATAGAGGAATAATAAATGTAAATTGAATTTCTTGATTTTCCATAAAGTTGTTATGAGATATGCACCCAATCTCCCAGATACAAACTCAACCATCCAATGACTTCAGGAAAATCGTAAAACAACCGGAATACAGTTGCAGAAAGGAGCAAAGCCAAAAGCAAGGTTTTCCATCTCCATTCCAAGAAATCTCTTTTATAAAGCAAAATACAAGAAGAAGCCATTATCATTCCTTCGAATAAGATCAATTTGGGCTTAAAGACATTCGTCACCGCTTCGCTAAATTGAAATCCTTTCATCTGGATGGTCCCTGTAGCGTCTTTCACCACTTTGAAACCATCCATCGTCTCCTGTATCCCTTTTACAGCAGCCTTGGTAACATTGGGGGCATCTGGCCATTGATAATCGATAAATGGATAAAACCAAGGGATAAAGCCAATATCTCCAATGAGATGCAACAAATGGCCGATCATCCACGAAAGGCCCCATTTTGCGCCTTTCCACCACCAGACAATCGCCGTACAGACAGCCACTGCCAATAAGGTATGCATCCAGCATCGTCCGTATGGAGCGATGTCCAGTATATCTTTTAATACTTTATCGATGACATCTGCCGAAAAAGTAGCTATAATTGAAGGGATGATTGGGAGTCTTGTAATATAACAACCAGCAAGACTCATACCCAAATGGCCAGGGATTGGATACATATTTATTTTATAATATTTTTTCCTTGTAAAATTAGGGTTTATCCTATACGATTTCAACGTTAAGATCAATATATTTCTAAAGAGCAATCCACCCGCCACCGCGGGCTATATCAAGATGAAACGAAAGTGCTTCGTTAATGTTTGCTCAACAATCCCCTCGCCCTCAGGGAGAGGGATAGGGTGAGGGTGGCTTACTGAATAAAACAAGGTAATCCATACGAGGAGGGCGAGGCTCCCGCCGAGCCGTGTCATTGCCTTTAGGAGGGCGAGGCTCC
>CAZEZQ010000759.1:0-3462 GCA_964516245.1 uncultured bacterium
GGTTGTGGCGGTCGAAGTGCGCAAACTGGCTGAGCGCAGCCAACAGGCGGCGAAAGAGATTACCGGCATGATCACCGACAGCGTTCAGCGAGTGGATGAAGGGGTGAAACTGGCCAATCGTTCCGGTGAAAGTTTGGAGCAAATCGTCGAGGCCATCACTCAGGTTTCCAACACCGTACGCAAGGTGAACGTATCCGCCGAAGAGCAGCTGGGCCGTATCAAAGAAACATCGCAGTTGGTTGAAGAAATTACTTCTTCTTGCGATGAACAAGCCGGTGGAGCGCAGCAAATCAATAGCGCCATCGATCAGCTGAACCAGGTAACACAGCAAAACGCTTCTGCTTCAGAAGAAATTGCTTCTTCCAGTGAAGAACTTTCGGCCCAGGCGGTTTCTCTGCAGGATATGATCGCCCGGTTCAAAATTGATTCCACTGAATATCGCCGTTCCTATAATACTCCGGTACAAAATTCGAAAACACTTTCATCGAATGGAAATGGGAATGGAACCAGTAGAACACATTCTGCAGTTCATGATCTCGATGTAGAAACAACACAAAACCGGCTTCATTTAGAAGAACAAGATCCTTCAACAGAATTCAAAAGTTTTTAGATTCTTACTTGTGAATTGTGCGAAAATCTCTCGCAGAATGGTTTTATTTTCAGTGATGTTAGCATTCGGGGCAGACACAGGGGTCTGCCCCTACATTTAGAAAATTCAAATATCTTTGGTTAGATTTATATTTTCCTACGTTTTGGTGATGCCCTGGAAGGAATCTTCCAGGGTATTTTTTTGGTAAAATCAAGAAAAAATTTCAATATTATTTTGTAAACAATCTTTACATTGAACGTTTTTATATCAAGAAATTGTTAAAATGTAACCATTTAGCCATCTGAAAGCATTTTTATTTCGCCCATACCTTCTGGACATATGTCACTATCCGTTGGGGCTGGAAAATTTTTTTATTCGGCTAAATAGTTACGTTAAAATTTGTTATGTTTGCTGGAGTTATAAAAGAAAAATATAAAATAATACTTATACATAATTATTCCATAAATACAGTAAAATCAAAATAAATTTAAAACAATCTTGACTTTGGATGAGATTTTACTATAGTAAGTAAAGATCGGAAAACGGTAACGGCAAGTATAAGAAAGGATGATTCATCATGCCTTACCATTCTCTTGCTGGGAAATTTGAAAACTGCACGGATTGCTCACAATATTCTACTGTCGATAAAGATGGCCGGTGCGGCCTTTGCGCCAACCGGGAAAAAGAACTCTTGCAAACCGCCAAACAAATCTTGAAAGATCTCCCGGAAATCAACCGGGAAGAACTTGCCAATTTGCTGCATGTAGATATTCGGCGGGTCGATCAATGGCTGCGAAGCGGAAAAGTGCGATGTGTCGCTCTTACCACGAAATGCCCTAAATGCGGCAATCCCATCCATCAGTTCTCTTGTACTGTGTGTAACTATCGCGCCACCGATGAAATTCGCGATAATGCGAGAAATAATCTTACTAAGGATAATAAATCGTATGAGATGCATACACGTGAGGGTATGCGAACCCGTTTCAATCGAGACCGTAAAGAAACTTTACGTTCAAAAGTTACCACTCTTTCTGATTAAGCCACGGCTGTTTATCTTTTGCTTTTGAAAAAATAATTCAAAAAAATCGGGGACCCATATTTTGAGTCCCCGATTTTTTTTATGAATTAATTTGTAGTTTGTCAAAGGTGAAATGATGGGTTCAGATCCCCCCAGCCCCTGCGGTGCTTACCCCCCTTGATAAGGGGGGCAAAAAAACGTTCCCTAAACTTGTGGGTAAAGATCAGCCTTGCATAAGTTGGGTATTCCCGTCGGTATTTTTTGTAGAATAATCAGCCTGATACAAGAAACAACATTCCTAATTTCAGCGGCAAAAAAGTTGCAACTCGCAAAAAATTCGATACGATAATATTGAAACTCATTGTGATGCAAGCATCTTGCCTGCATAATTTGTGGTGCGGGCTTCCAGCCTGCAAATATAAGTTGGTAGGTAGAAGAACGCATCACAAAAGCGGAACGTATAATTATTTTTTAATACAACTAGAGGAGTTTAATCAATGAAATTCATTCGCAACATGAATGTATTCGTTATCCTTTTTACTATATTCAACATCCACAGCGCCTATGCCCAATTGGGCCAAATGGAAAAATTGGATAAGCTGTTTTCTTGGGAAGTTGAATTGGCAAACCAAGAAGTGGCGCAGGGCCAAAATGGTGAAATTGTTTTAACCATTGATATTGCCGAAGATCATTTCACTTATCGTGATTGGACCTCATTTACGGTCGAACCGGTTGAGGGCATTGTGTTCGGTGAACCGGTTTTCGCTGAACCCGTAGTCAAAAAAGATCCTACCGATAACAACAAAGAAAAAGAGGTCTATGTGGGCCAAAATGAATACCGCATCCCTTTCACCGTAACCTCTGAGGCCAAAATCGGCGAGCATACAATCAATGTAAGCGCCCAGTATCGTGGCTGTTCGCAAACACTTTGTTATTTCCCCCAAACCAATAATTTTGAATTGACTCTTACTGTTGTTGAAGGCACAGGAGACGCCGCAGAACCAGTTGCCCCGGCGGCGGCTACCGGCGGTGAATCTGGAACAACCGGCGCTGGTGGATTGGAAGCCCAACGGGCCGAATCACAGGCCAGTTGGTTAAATGCAAACACACCATTGGCTCTCTTGCTCGTGTTTGGCAGTTTGTTCGTGTTGGGAATCGCGACATGCGGCACCCCATGCGTGTATCCGCTCATTCCCATCACCATATCCATCTTGGGCGCGAAAGATGCAAAAAATTCACTGCAGGCGTTTTCTCTCGCCGCCACCTATGTGATTGGGATTGTGTTGATGTACACGGCTTTGGGCTTCGCCGCGGCCAGCACCGGCGCAGTGTTCGGCCAGTTTATGAGCAACCCTTGGGTGATGAGTGTCATCGCTATTATTTTCATAGCGTTGGGGGCATCGATGTTGGGCGCTTTTGAATTGCAAATTCCTTCGGGATTGCAATCCAAACTCTCCGCCTCCCAACAGGGCACAGGATACGGCAGCGCCTTCTTTATGGGGCTAGTGGCGGGCATCATTGCCGCCCCCTGCACCGGCCCGGTGCTCGCGGGCATATTGGCCTTTGTCGCAACTGAAGGCCAGCCCGCGATGGGTGGTTTGTACCTCATGATTTACGCCCTGGGCTTGGGGTTCCCCTTCTTGATTTTGGGAACGTTTTCGGGCCTGATTCAAAAGATGCCCCGCTCAGGCAGCTGGATGGAACATGTGAAAAGCGCCTTCGGCATTATTCTCTTCGCGTTCGCGCTCTATTTTCTCAAAGACGCGTTCAAGATTTTGCGCGCGCCCTTGTCAGACAGCACCACCACCTATCTCATCGCATTCATCGTATTGATTATAGGTTTGGCCTTGGGCGC
>CAZEZQ010000760.1:0-3459 GCA_964516245.1 uncultured bacterium
GGAATTCAAAAGGCCATGAAGCGTACGCCAATATTTTGATAAAGGAAAAAGCGGTTCTGATTCATTCAACTCAGATTAAAGATCTCTCAACAAAAATCCCGTCCAATTGAAATTGCGGTTGAAGTAATTGGTTAACTTCACAACAATCTCGTTCTGCCCTTTTTGCAAAGGGATATCAATCTGCACCGGCTCGAAACCGTTGAAAAATTGTCCGCCCTGGTAGATACGTTCTCCGTTAAGCCACAATTCGATGGGGTCGTCATGGGCGAATGTACAATCGACGGTTTTGGCTTCATCGCTATGATCATAGCGTCTTGCCAAAAATGCATGCCCCATGCCGCCCAGTTCAATTTCACCTTTGATTTTGGTGCCATGCCTGCCAATGTAGGTCAAGTTGAGCATCGGACCCACGCTCCATTCTTTCATCCATCCACTGGTGAACGTTTCATCAATTAAGGTGCACTTAAATTCCTGCCCTTTATCGAGCGCTTCTACCGATGGCAGCACCGCAAAGGGATCGCCTTGGGTTCGGCCATCATCACCATAGGGGATAGGGACCGGGCCGAATACATCCCACTGATGAGATTCCTCTCGCGCGCCGCCAGGCAACGTTGTGTTATGGGGAGAATTTTGATACCAATAAGCGACGCTTTCAGGCGAGAGGCCGGCAAACGCGCCCCATTCGATGGCGATGGATTTGTCGAAGGGATACGGATTTTCGAGATGCAGCCGGATGCGGCCTTCGTCATTCGAGTGGGCCTCGGCGTAAGGCGGGTGCTTGCCACGGCCAAACCAGGCAAAAGTGAAATAATCTTCGCCGTTGACTCCATGGAGAAAATTCGGTTCCGAACTTTCTCCGTCGATCACAGTGAAATCGCCCCCGCCGTGGTCGTGGCCGGTTTTGTAGAGCGCCATTCCCAAAAAGTGGCCACGGTCCCGGTTATACAAAACCTGGTGGGGCCGGTGTCCGTTGGTTTCTTTAGTGCGCTGATGCAGCGCATGAAAATAGCCCCATTCATCTGAAAAAGTAGGGACCGGTTCATACACAATCTTGCCAGAGATGCGCACATCTTGTTGGCCATTATTGCGCAGCAGAACATCACAGCGCTCTCGAAACGGCATGGGCAAATAGCAACTATTGTCTCCCACTTCATGCTGATAAAACACAGTACTTTCAAATGGGCCGAAAAAGCGGTCAACAGGCGTGTTGACCGCAAACTCGTCTGAATCTTCATAGCGCATCAGCAATTGCAGATCAGCATCGGCTGGCCGCTGCAGGCGAATCTCGCGGATAATAGCAGGGCCGGGCAGATGGGCAAAAGCGAGCATCTCTCCCGCTCGCAGCGGCACATTTTCAAATTTCTCAGTTTGCTGTATCAATTGCGACGCCGGCCGCGAAACCTTGCGCTGGGTTTTGCCCAGATACGAAAAGCGCATCTCATCGCCCACATCCTGGCTGGCCAGCCGCACACCTCGCATGGATTCATCTTCTAGCCGGTAATCGATCTGGCAAAACCACAGCCAAAATTTGGCCACCCGCTGCACCACGTCAATGCGGATCGAATCATCAAAAGGGATGGGCAGATAGAGGTTGAAATCGCGCTTCAAAAAGGGCACCCAATTGCCCGGCGCCACTGGGATGGGATATTGCTCCGCCGCTGCGATCAATTCTTCATCGGTGGCGCGTATGCTGGGAGATTCTTCACCGTCGATATAAAATTCCCAATCGAAATAAGGCTCGCCCTCCCCCCGGGTGGTCCAAATATGGCGGATGGAACCGGAGCCTTCGGCTTCGAGCAAGGTGTAGCGAAAACCCTTGTGGGTCCATGCGCCGGTATGGCGTTCGGGGCTTTCGACAAAACTGTTTTTGCCCGCTTCATATTCGCGCAAGACGAAAAGATCATCGAGCGCGGCATGGCGAAAGACCGATGGCACGTCGATATCAATTGCCGGTTTTTCAACCGTAGCGCACGAACAGAGAAGCATGAGAGCGGGAACAAGTATACAGAAAAAATTGAGATTGCGCATAATTCACCACATCAAACCGGCATAAGTTCGTTTATTGTAAAGGGTAATGGTCAATACTGGAATGTGAGTCAAACATGTATCCTAACTGCCAGGCAGCCACTATCATATACCATAGAGGTGTTGTTTCATTCCGTTCCTGGTTACAATGAAAGTTCACCTATTTTGATGATGAGGAGTACATGAACGCAAATCAGAAAAGAACTTCTATGCAAAATATGCATGCAACAACCATTCTTGCGGTTCGCAAAGACGATCACGTGGTAATCGCCGGTGATGGCCAGGTGACCCTGGGCGACACGGTGATGAAGCATTCGGCCACCAAGGTGCGAACCATGTATGACGGCGATGTCCTGGCTGGATTTGCCGGCACCTCAGCAGATGCCTTTACACTGTTTGAGAAATTCGAAGCCAAACTGGATGAATACAACGGAAACATGGCGCGCTCGGCGGTCGAACTGGCCAAAGAATGGCGTACCGACAAAATGCTGCGCCATCTCGAGGCGCTTCTCATTGTGTGCGACAGCACTCAAACACTGGTGATTTCGGGCACGGGTGACGTGATCGAGCCCGACGAAGGCATTACCGCCATCGGCTCGGGCGGGCCTTACGCCCAGGCGGCTGCTTTCGCATTGGTCAAACACACCAATATGGATGCCAAAGAAATCGCCCTTGAAGCAATGAAAATCGCTGCAAACATCTGCATTTACACCAACGACGCCATCAGCACAGAAGAACTGCCGCAGCCTGATGAAAACAAGAGTGACTCCAACAATAAGAAAAAGAAATAAAACCTATGATGGAAACTCAAAGACAAACCAATACCATTGAATTACCCGGGCACCACAACGATAAGGTCCCAGGCTTGACGCCGAAACAGATTGTCGAAGAACTCAACAAATACATTATCGGCCAAGACGACGCCAAGCGCGCCGTATCTGTGGCTCTACGCAACCGCGCCCGGCGCAAACTGCTCGATGAAGACATGCAGGCCGATGTCTACCCCAAAAATATCATCATGATCGGGCCCACCGGTGTGGGCAAAACCGAAATTGCCCGCCGTTTGGCCAAGTTGGTAGATGCCCCCCTGATCAAAGTCGAAGCCACCAAATTTACCGAGGTGGGTTATGTAGGCCGCGACGTTGAATCGATTATTCGCGATCTGGTCGAGATGTCGGTCACCAAAGAAAAAACCCGCCAGATTGATGAATGCAAAGATTCTGCCGAAGAGGCTGCAGAAGAACGCCTGCTTGATTTGCTGGTTCCCAAAACCACTTCCGCCCCGCGCACCTACCAGGATTCGCTGGACGACACAGCCGCAGAAGAGCAGCAAATGCAGCAGCAGGAGCGTATGGAAAACACCCGCAACAAGTTTCGCGAAATGCTCAAAGAGGGCAAGTTAGAAGACCGCGAAGTGGATGTTGAAGTGAAAGA
>CAZEZQ010000761.1:0-3451 GCA_964516245.1 uncultured bacterium
CAAACTGAGTAATCGCATTCAACATGGATTGGGCACTTTCATGGCCAGTCACACCAATAAAACGAGTAACCTTTTCATCTTTCAATTTTTGCAAAGCCGTATACACGCCATCTCTGCCGGTTGGCTGATTCCGGCATAATCAACGGTCCTGCCACGCTTTTCGTCCGGTGGAATGACTCATTCGAATTTGGCCCTGGTGGAGTTTCTCTTTAAGCCGATCCCCACCAAGAGCAATACATAACCGCCTTAATTCACTTGTTTTTTTGATCCGCATCGTTATGGCATGAGGAGACATGTCAATCTTCATTCGTAATGCTCTTTAAGTTTTTGATATCATCTTGATCTTGTCCACTAAGTCTCATAGATTTTAATTTAATGAGTCCCTCTGAAGAAACAACAGGCAATTCACCTTTGTCCCATTTTAAGATTTTTTTTGATTCCCATACACCGTTTAATTCAGCTGTCAACAATAGCATATCTAACATGAGAGGCTCTTGAGTGTCGGGTGAAATCTTTGTCAATCGGTATCTCTGAATTTCTCCTTTGCTGAATTCCATGAGACCAGCATCAAATGTAAATCCCAGCCGTGTTGCTGCTTCTTTTGCTTTTTGCAGTGTTTCAGGTTCTATTAATATGTCAATATCTAAAGTGGCTCTGGGAAACGCATAAACAGCCATCGCCAAACCACCACATAAAGCAAATTCAATGTTTTCTTTTTGCAACTCCGTAACGAGTTGTGAAAATTCATCAAATAATTCCATATTTTTTTGGACACTCAGCAGTGGTGTGAAGTGACAACTTCGCTAAGCTCCCACGACGTGTTGATCTTCCTTTTCGGCTTAACCAACTTCCACCCTTCTTCCGCCAGCATTTCACGATCTTTTACTATGTCTGCGGCTATGGTAGACAAGTCATACTCGTGTTTGGCAGCATGGCCTTCTCGGATCTCTCGAATCTGCTGCAATGGCTCCTCTTCATTTCTTTTGCTCATATTTCTCTTTGAGCAATTTCGCCGCCAGTTCAGCTCGAGTACTTGCATCGTTTACCTTTCCACTATTCCGGCACCATTCTTTTAAAGTCTTCGCGTCCAAGTACACTTTCTCAGCCACTGCACCTCTCAATGCGAATTCTTTCAATGCCTTTTCGGCCCCAGCCAGCCACTCCTGATACGTCTCCTCGAGGTGATCTGGATCAAAAGCGAACGCACGGATTTCTTTCCAGTCTGCTTCTGTTTCATACCATGCCACCCCGACATGAACGTTATTCATCCGATGCTTCGGTTGTCCGGATTTCTTCTTCTGTTTCTTCGGTTTGCGTACCATCTGCCTATGCTTTATTTAAGATTTAATGTTAGCAATATTGTTTGTTGAGATAACGAACCGCGACGAATGACGATGTGGCTCCCGCACTGCTGAGTAACTTAGAAGCCCAAATGTTCCAGCGTGCGAACAACTTCGCCTCCTGAGACGTCAGTCAGATTAGACCATACTTGCGTATCTGGAAAGAAGTCAACAGCGGATGTCCCGTAAAGGATAAGGAAATTCTTCCAGATTGAACTCCTTTGCTTCACGGAGATTGGTTATTGCCTCTTCCACAGTTTGGCCCTGTGGTGCCGGTTTTTGGATTGAAAGCGATGTAGCCTTCTCCTGGAGACAGGGTTATAACCGCTGAAAGTTCCATATCCATCTCTTATTACAAGAAAGGGCCCAAGCGTCTAACAATTTATTCAATGGTTACTGAATTTTATACCATATCGTCTTGAGTCAATAAAGATTCGTGTAAATTTTTTCCAAAAATTGACCACTACATATTAGTGGGCAATTGGTGAATTATTGCGTTTTACCCAGACATTAGCAACCAGTAAATGCATATGCCTCGAGAGTAGGAGAGCCAGGTTGGGTGGCAAAGGTCATGACGCGCAGTGGCGGGCGGGCATTGTTTGCACCTTTGCCGATATCCGTGCCATCCTCTCATTCCATGTCATCCGTGATAAAATTGCATGCGAGGATGCCTGCGCTCCAAGTCATCATTGGCGTTATCTGTGTAATCCGTGGTTCATAAGCCGTACGCCGTAAATCCTGGCCATCTTTTGATAATCATGGTCTTCCTGGTTCTATCCGAATCGCTTGACAAATCACCTGCTTTTACCTACTTCTTAATGACAACCCATATAGGAGCATTCGATGAACCAAACAATAGATGATACTATTGATCAAAGCATAGAAGAGAGCCAAAAACAGGGCCGAGCTGACAAATTGACATGGCTCGCCAATGCCTTGTTGATTGCCGAGATATTTCTCTTTATCTGGTTCAACCTGCTCTTCGTTATGCAATGGATTGCCGGGGGGCAATCCTTCTTCTATGCGGTGAAGCACGTCTATAACACCAGCACTTTAATATCCCCGCCAGTGTTTTTTATCGTCGGTTTGTCGGTAATAATGATCTATTGGGCGAAACAAAAAACTCAACCTATCTTACTTCGATTTGGAATACTCAGCATTCTCTGCGCCGTATTACTGTTTGGCGCACGCGTGTATGCCACCCATTACGAACCGCACAATCTGCAAATCAACACCATTCCTATCGAATCATCAAAAATAAAACAACAAATTCGGTTATTGCATATTTCTGACATCCAAACCCCAAAAATCGGGTGGTATGAAAAATGGGTTTTTGAACTGATAAATACATTGCAACCCGATTTGATCCTCCACACCGGTGATTTACTGCAGCCAATTCCACCGCAAACGTATGATTCCGAAGCCCCCAAGATCGCCCGCTTGATCCGCTCATTAGACGCGCCTTTGGGGATCTACGGGGTATATGGCGATACCGACCTATCGCTGCATCGATTTGATTCTCATGATTTAGGAGGATACAAAATTTTGGAAGATGATAACCATGTGATTGAGATCGGCGATACCCAACTCAATATTCTCGGCCTATCGCTAAATTCGTCCGCCCAGGGCAACATGCCATTGTTGCACAAATGGCTGAAGGAAAGTGATGAAGGTGAATTCAGGATCGTATATGGCCATCGTCCGGATTATTTGATGAACATTACAGAGTATGGCATTGATTTATGCTTGGCGGGCCATACGCATGGTGGGCAAGTGGTGGTTCCATTTGTCGGACCGCTAGTCACTGCCAGCCATGTCCCCAATGAATGGGCAAGAGGATTTCATAAAGTGGGTAAGATTCGTTTCAACGTATCAGCAGGGATTGGCAGCGAGCATGATATTGGTTTGCCCAGCATTCGCGTTAACTGCCCGCCCGAAATAACACTGTTTCAATTATTACCTGCAAAATAAATAGCGGTGGGTTCTTAACTCACAGCCATATTTAATTTGTATTAATCAATGTTTGTAGGGGCACATCGTAGGCAATGTCATTTAATTAAGGGGTGAAAAACTTTTGGGTGGCACTGGTTTTTCAACCAGTGCCGATCCAT
>CAZEZQ010000762.1:0-3450 GCA_964516245.1 uncultured bacterium
AAACACATGATTATTGCATGTTTGCTATGCCTCATGGCATTGTCCGTTACTCATTCGACGGAGCAAGGCCCTGTCTCCCACTGGCTATTCGATCAAGCCAACATTAACGGCCAAATTGTTCTAGACATAGCGGGTTCGAACCATGCTGAAATAACCGGCGATGTGGTGGTTCACAATGTGGATGATACCGAATTTCTCTTGATTGACCGTGATGAGACTTTGGTCTCACTGAATTACGATAAAGAAAAACTCCCCCAAGACGCCATCACTGTCGAAGCCATAGTCTCCATCGAAAAAACGGTGGAATGGGGCGGCATTGTTGCTGCGTTTGAAGCCAACCAGGGCATGCTGCTGGGGTTCAAGCAATCTAACTTTTCATTTTCTCTTTCTACCGAAGACAGCAATGAAATGGCCGAAGCCCGCACCTATAACAGTTTGGAATGGGGCAAATGGTACCATGTGGTGGGCACGTATGACGGTGATGCTCTCAAACTATTCGTTAATGGTGAGCTGGCCGCCCAAAACGACAAGGTATTCGGCAAGATTCAGTATCCCCAACAATGCAAATACGTTCTCGGTTCCTGGCTCTCCGGCGGCAATTTCCGCTGGCGGGGCTGGATGCGCGAAGCCGCGATTTATGACAGAGCTTTAAGCCAGGAAGAAATTATTGAGCATTACAACTCCGCACAAGAACATTTGCCAAACATCATCGAAACCAAGATCGATCCCTATATTCGCCGCCTCGATCATCAAACCATCAACATCCACTGGCAAACCCAAGAAAAGGTGCCCAGCATGGTTTGGTTCGGCAAGCAGGCCCCTCTCAAACGCTTGTATCAAGACAACGCTTTTAAAACCAAACATAAAATTACGATCGATGGCATTGAGCCTGAAGAATTGTATTACTACCGGGTTGGCATCAAAACGGAGAACGGGATGGCATATACCCGCTTGCATGAGTTTGATTCTACCTTTGATTATACCCAACCAAGGGTGTTGCCGATCTCCAACCCATTCCCTCAAGATGAGAAATCCAGCATATATCAAAATTTAGTCAAAGAATCATTACAACATTTTGATACTACCAAGGGTTATGCGCTGATTCTTGGCGGCGGTGATGGCCGTCTTGCTTATGAACTCGCTTCTCAGTCTGATTTTCAAATCGTCATCCGTGAACCCGATATGAACAAAGTGCAAACTCTGCGGCGCAAGATGGATGAAGCTGGTCTCTATGGCAAGCGGGTTAGTGTGCATCATGGTGATTTACAGAAACTTCCATACACCAGTTATTTCGCCAACCTGATCCTTTCCCAACATGCCATTGATACTGGTGAATTACCAGCCTCAGCAGAAGAAGCTTATCGCGTCTTGCAGCCCTGCGGTGGTGTGTTATCGATTGGTGGGCCGGATATCAATAAAGAACAGCTGCAAAATTGGATTGCCGGCCTTAAATTCCCCGGCTTGCAAAGCAGCGATTTATCCGAAGAAAACGGAGCCTGGTTAACGCTGCACAAAGGCAAACTCCCTGATAGCGGCGATTGGAGCCACATGTATGCTAACGGCGGCAATACCGCTTGCAGTTTGGATGCCTACCCAGAGCATCCACTACGCATCACTTGGTTTGGCAAACCCGGCCCCCGTCCGATGGCCGACCGGGGAACACGGCCCGCAGGACCGTTATCGGTTAATGGACGCCTGTTCGTGCAAGGCGACCGCCGCTTGTTTGGGATCAATGCTTACAATGGCGCCATTCTTTGGTCAGTTGAAATCCCCAACCTGCGCCGCGCCAATATTCCCCGCGATTCAGGCAATATGGCTGCCAGCGAGACCCACTTGTATACCGCCATCAACAACGCTTGTTGGAAGTGGGACGCGGCTGCCGGTGAAATCGATAATCATTTCTTTGTGCCGTCCACCAAGTTCGGTGAAGAGCACGATTGGGGCTACATGGCATTCAACGAAGGCCAGATCATCGGCAGCACCGTCAAGCGTGGGGGCATATTTGTGGGTGCGGATGGCGAATGGTACGACGCCCCCAATCAGGAATCGCAAAAAGTGATTAGCGACTCTTTGTTTGTGTATGACAGCCAAACCGGAGCCAAACAGTGGCAGTATGAGGGGGGAGCTATCATCAATCCCACCATCTGCTTTGGTGATGGCAAAATCTATTTTGTAGAAAGCCGAAATCCCCAAGCGATCCAAACTCAGTATGGGCGTTTGCCCAATGAATTGCTCACAGAGCGCACCATCGTGGCTCTTGATCTGCAATCCGGCGAGAAATTGTGGGAGAAACCGTATGAATTCACTGAGGGCCGCTGGGTCTTTTACATGTGTTATGCTAATGACACCCTTGTGGTGCTTTCCACCACTAACCAATATCAAATCTATGCCTTCAATGCCACGAATGGCGAGCCCATGTGGAAGCATGAATACAAGTGGTATCGCGACCATCACGGCGGCGCTATGCAGCGCCCGGTTATTGTCGGCAATACGGTTTACGCTGAACCTCGCATCTTTGACTTGAAATCAGGCAGAATGCATGAAGAAAAAATGCCCGAACGCAACAAATGCGGCACCATCACAGCGGCAGCACAAACACTCTTTTACCGCGATTACTATCACGGCATTTGGGATATTGAAAAGAATGAACGCACCCACTTTGTGGGTGTTCGGCCTGGATGCTGGCTGGGAGTGATTCCAGCGGGGGGTGTTGTTTTGGCTCCAGAAAGCAGCGCGGGGTGTTACTGCGACCACCCCATACAAACATCGCTGGCCTTCATCCCAGTTGCCAGTTTGAATGAAAGGTAATTAGTTAGCGGTACGATTTAACCATCTTTGCTATATATGAAGCTCCGGCAAAAAGTCTGTTCTAGAAAAAGACCACACAATATATAGAAACATGGCCATCAAAGCTGCACTATATGTCGTTACAGGCGAGGACGCCCACCAAGGCGCGCCTATGACCTGCGCTCCAAAAAAGACTTTTTGCCGAATCGTCATATATGACAGGTTATGGTTTGAGTTGTGCGAAATCCAATAGAAAAAAATTATTTTATTTTGATTGTCATCTTGCAATAAATGTATTCCAATTTTGTAAACAATCAAACAACAATCTTGTCTATTGTGAACATTTCAGTCACATTTATTGGATATTTTTTCCTCTATGTCGAGTGTTAAATTATATTTCATGAATTTCTGCCATTTACAATTTTATTCTATCTTGTTGATTCTTCTATTCTTACAAAATTTTACACATTTTATTACTTGAAAATTATTTTTAACTAATCCAAAAGGCCATAGAAATCATAATTTTACACAATTTTGGCCCTTTTCTTGTTAAATTTATACTTGTGAATTGTGAGAAATTGTCTCTCAGTTTTATATGAAGGTAAGGGGTAGTTCATTTTAACCCCCTCCTAACCTCCCCCATTTCATTGGGGGAGGAATGGG
>CAZEZQ010000763.1:0-3449 GCA_964516245.1 uncultured bacterium
GCCGCAGTTGGAGCACCGCGCTCATCGGGCTCTTTTTGTTATTGCTTTCAAAAGCCTTTGTCGATTATTCCACCTCTGGTTTGGAAAACCCACTCACCCACCTATTGCTTGCAGGATTGCTGTGGGTATATTTTATTCAACCCGCAACCCTCCATCGCACGTTTTTGATTTCACTACTGACTGCCTTCTTGGGCATGACACGATTGGATGCATTGCTATTCGCGCTGCCGATCTGGCTTACCCTGTTGTGGCAATCCCGCTATGACCGCCGAATTTTCAAAGCCTTATTCAGCGGCTTATTGCCGTTATTGCTATGGGAGATATTTTCCTTGTTTTATTATGGCAGCCTTTTCCCCAACACAGCCTATGCCAAGTTGAATTCAGGTATTGAGGTTGCCAGCCGGGTCGAAAAGGGGATTTTTTATCTTCTGAATTCCATCCACCTCGACCCTATCACTATGCCTGTCATCATCGTGGCTGTGGTTTTCCCCATCGTGTATGCGGTTCGAAAACAATGGTTACACACCTTTCACGAACATACCCAAACTGAAGCCGTTTTCGGGGCCTGCCCCATCCCAGTTGTTGTGGGGATCATTCTCTATTTGGGCTATATTTTATGGATTGGCGGTGATTTCATGAGTGGGCGCTTTTTGACCGCTCCGCTGTTTGCCAGTGTGGTGCTTCTCAGCCGCTCACCGATCGATTCAGTTTCACTCTATGGAAAAGCAGCGGTATTGGGCATCATTCTCATCGCCGGCCTGGGCTCTCCGGTATCGCCGGTGTATAGCGATTTGAATTACGGCCGGGGACGGCAACAACTTTTTGACGCCAATGAATACACTGATGAACGGGGGATCAGTTATATCGCCTTGGGGCTGGCCAACCGTGATATGCGGCTTGAGTATCCCAACCATCCACGAGCCAAAGAGGGATTGGAGCTTCGGGCAGAAGCGCCGCTGGTAAAAGTAGATGGCGCAATGGGCCTGGTGGGATTTTACGCCGGACCGCAGGTTCATTTTTTGGATTATTATGCGCTGACTGATCCTCTTCTCGCGCGGCTTCCCGCCCACAAAAATATGCTTTGGCGTCCAGGCCATTTGCGGCGCTATGTTCCAAAAGGGTATGTCAAAACTTTGGAAACCGGAGTCAATTCGATCGAGTCTCCCGAATTGGCGGAATATTATGAAAAGATCAAACTCATCACCAGCGGCCCGCTGTTCTCTTTCGAACGCATCCAGACCATTTTCGCCATGCTGCTGGGGCACTACGATCGTTTGGTGGACCGTGATTTTCTCCGCTATCCCGGCAAGATCTATATCCCCATTGCCCAGGTTAGTACACCGAAACCAGCGGGGACCGAATGGGATGCTCCCGGCACTGTCCGCCTGTATGCAGGGGGCGCGCGAATTGCGCTTGCAACGCGCTCTCATGCCCAACAAATTGAAATGACAGTTGGTTTCAACGATACTTATGGAGTGATCTTTTTCGACAATGAAGAAGAAATTGGAGAAAAACTCCTTTCTCCCCTGCTCGAGAAAACACCTGGGTTGCAACTCCGCCGTTTCGATGTCCCCAATCATGCCTGGCGCCACGGCTATACCCACATCCATATCATGCCTTACGCCGGTGACCAGCAATACAGCCTCGGCCACATTCGGTTGATTGAAGAATAATTTTTGCAGGATGTGTCACGTTGGCTGACTCTACAATGTATGTATATTAATACAATCTTCATGCACTATCTCCAATCTTTATTGATATTGTCTGTCCGGTGGTTTGGGCGGTTCGATTTGTGGCCGGGCGTTCACATGTTCTCTCTCGATCAGCCGTTTCATTTTTTCGGCGATATCAGGATGTGTAATCGACACATCATGCTGCTCGATTGGATCGGATTTCAGATTGTAAAGTTCGATATCACCACCATTTCGCAGTTTCAAAACCGCTTTCCACTCGCCCATGCGCAGTGCGCGGGCATCGTTCATTTCCCAATACATAACCTCATGCTCTTTTTGTTCTGAGGACTGACCGAGTAGAGTGGGAAGGATAGAAATGCCGTCAATATAATGCGGTGCTTCTCCATCTGCCAATTCTGTGAGTGTGGGCATGATATCGGGAAAATAGCAGGGATGATTTACAACCGAACCCGCTTCGATCTTGCCCGGCCAACGCGCGATCATGGGGACGCGAATGCCGCCTTCATAGAGAGATGTTTTTAGTCCACGCAAGCCACCACTGGCTTTGAAAAACTCAGGCGAGCCAGGTCCGTAGGACGGACCATTGTCGGATGTGAAGATTACCAGGGTGTCTTCATCCAAATTTTGTTCTTTGAGCAAATCAAAAATACGTCCAATGTTGCGGTCCATGTGGGTGATCATCGCTGCAATGGCTGCTTTTGGGGTCTCTTGAGCAGCATAATCGTGGGGATATCCAACTTTTTCTCTGCGGCCGGTATAGGGTTCTTCGGGAAACTTGCCTTTGTATTCGTTGAGCGATTCTTCAGGAACCAAAAGTTCATAATGGGGGATGGCCAATGGTAGATAGAGAAAAAATGGATTTTCTTGTTTGGCCTGCTGGCGAATGTAATCCATCGCTTTGCCGACAATCACATCATGGGCGTATTGGCCGCTAAAACCGTCGTTGCCTTGGAGTTCGTATTTTTCATCGTTGCGCCAGAGATATTCGGGATAATAAAAGTGGGCATGAATTTGATGCAGCCAGCCGAAAAATTCATCGAATCCTTGTTTGTAAGGTACCCCTTCGGTTCCATGCTCTCCCAACCCCCATTTGCCGAAAAGGGCGGTATTGTAACCCGCGGCTTTGAGCCGTTCGGCCACGGTTACATCGCCATCTTGCAATGGAATGCCACCGCTGTTGCCGCGAACCGGGGTATGTCCGCCGTGCAATCCGGTCATCAAGATGCTGCGGCTGGGGGCGCACACCGGCGCGCCCGCATAACACTGCAAAAAACGCATCCCTTCTGAAGCCATTTGATCCAAATTGGGTGTACGGATTTTCTCTTGTCCATAACAGCCTAGATGGCCGTAGCCCAAATCATCGGCCATGATAAAGATGATGTTCGGCTTTTTCTTTGTTGCTGCCATCGCTGAAGATAAAACGCTGAGAGAATATGCCGAAGACAAAACCGATTGGCAAAACCGCCGCCGTGTAACCATGTTTTTTTTCCTTTGCATATAATTTCATGAGATGATCTATCGTTTCATATGAAAACACGGTACGTCAATATCAAAGTGCCAATATGCAATGAATTGTAGTAAACGCATCTGCTCTATGTGATGTAATGAAGCAGTTTCTCGTACTATGAAGTTAAAATTTTACTTCAAATTTTTTTATCATAATTAAACTTTATTGTAATGGCTTTTACAAAATTTGATAACAACAAGGATATCAACCTGTACCACCATAAAAATTAAGCAAGATTTTCATTTTTC
>CAZEZQ010000764.1:0-3444 GCA_964516245.1 uncultured bacterium
TCAATGTGCTCTGGCGCCGATTTTCCACCTCATAATCCAACCAATAATCACCGGCTTGAATATCGTGATTTTTGAATATAGACCGGTCTCCAATGGATGTAATTCGCCAAAGACCTGCTTGATCATCGTATTCAATATCCATATCCAACACGAATTGATTTGGCGAATTGTCAGGTATGGTGTATTCATCAAGCACAACACTGATTTCAAGTGGTTCGGGGTGTCCCTCCCGTTTGACGGTATAGGTGACAGTAGTACCTGCTTGTCCTCGAAACGAATTGAAAAAAGAATAGATCGTTTCATGATCACCTTTTGGAACAGGTTGCTGATTGATATGAGTAATCTGATCCCCTTCCTTGATTCCCGCTTTTTCTGCTGGTGATTGAGGGTAGGCGATACGAACCGTAACGGTTTGCGCATCGTTGTCATGATGCAAGACAGCGCCCAGCCCAACTTTTGTCTGTGGTTTTTTAGTTGGTTGAGAGACAGTTTTGAGCCCCTCTATCGAACCCTCTTGATTCTCAGTCTGGCCGCTTCTTTGTGATTGAGTCATGGGGGGTCCGCGTTCGATTAAAGCGGGCAAGAGTTCATTCACTCCCTCGCGTTTGATCGTGAGCTTGACGAAACTCCCCGGCTCGCCTCGCAGTTGTTGTATCAACAAACCAGGTGTAGTTTCTCTAGAGGTGCGCGAATCTACAATCGATTTGTCATCGATCTCTACAATTCGGTCTCCTTCTTGCAGCCCTTCTTTCGCCGCGGGTGAACCTTCCAATGGCTTCATCACCCGCAGTTTGTTTTCATTGCCGATCCATAGCAATTGTGCTCCGATGCCGGTACCGCCGATGATGTACCCCGGCTGCTCTTTGGTGAATTGTTCATACAGTGCGAATACGGGCATGGGTTTTTCGGTCACTCGCTGCTGCATGGGCCGGTGGGGGAGCAAATCATTATCAACCGGATATCCCTCGGGGATGGTGAAATTCAAATCCTCGAGTGATTGCAGATGGTTAAACCGAACATTGGAGAATTCATAGATACTCTCTATTCCCACACGCATTTTTTCTGGCTTGTCTTCATCTCGATAGCTTCTTTCAATGATCTTGCTTGGATAACGAATCCCGTTGGATGTGGCTTGATAATCAGTAAATTCATATTCTTCCAGATTGAGCCGGCCACGAGGGTAGGTTTTGTTGATCATTTTCACTGGCGTTAAATCGCTTTTGTTGTAAGTGATTTCCACCACTCGCTGCGGTTCGGCATCGGCGGTCAATGTGATATGTTGATCATCATTGGATTGAATTTTGAACTCATAATCCAAACTTCGGTTAAATTTCAACACTTCTTCGTGCATAAACAATGGAGTTTCCGAACGATCCCGGTTCGGAAAAATTCTGTGCCCAATACGAACCATTTGGCCAAAAGAAGCAGGCACTTTGGGGTTCCGCAATGTAAATGAAAATGTTTCAAAGGACCCCAATGCAGTGTCTTTTTCTTTCAATGCCTGTTTTCGGAGATAATTTTCCACTCCCCACACTTTCACATGGTTTGTTTCACGAACTTCGGTTGTTTCTTTCATATATCCTTGAGCCAAATTTTCGATGTATTGTTCGAGTTGATCTTTGTTTGGTGAAGGAGTTCTGCTATCGCTGATCTCTGCTTCAGCTGTTTTTCGAGCCGCCTCTCTTGCTTCTTCTATATTGTTGTAATAAGGGAGATTATGATAAGTAATTTGATAATCATACTCCACCGACTGAATACGCGATTGCACATCCTTCAACGTTTGCACCAACGCCGAACCGTCCGCGTCCTTTGCGTTGAACTCAATCTGGTTCCCGCTTTGCGCCGGTTTCACCGTAGTCAAATTCCAAATGGGGATAACGAGTAGCGCAAAGGCCGCTAGCATTGCATACCCCCGCCAGCTGAGATGAGAAATGCGGTTGCCGCGCTTGAAAATATTGCGAATGCGGTAGTTGAGAAACTTGTGCGATTGAGCAAAGCACAACCCGGCATACACAAAACGCCCTTTCACCACGCTCTCGGCGACATCCAAGAGCAAATGCCCATAAAGTCTCTTTTCGTTAGGATGATGTTTCAGCACGCTTTCATCGCAGCAAATTTCACATTCATCCAGTGTGCGACGGGCTAGAAACCACGCCACCGGGTTCCACCACATGGCTGCCACAGAGCCTGCTATCAGCCAATTTGTTATATGATCCATTCGTTTGATGTGAGTCAGTTCATGAATGAGCAATAGCCGCAAACGTTGTTCATCCAGATTGATGCTCGATTTGGGCAAGATGATGAATGGCTGCAAAAATCCAATCACCATAGGGCTGTGCATCTCGTTGGTAAGCAACACCCGAATGCGCCGGTGAAATCCGAAACGCATACACAAATCCATCGACAGTTCGTTGATGCGCGGGTCGCTAGTGGTTCGTTGTATCATACGATACACAAACCACACACTGCGGGTGGCATACACCAGCAGAATCAAAACACCCAAAGCCCATACACCAAACAGCGCATCCTGCAAGTTCCATTGAAACCACGCTTCTGCTTGTGTTGCGCTAACAGCGGGTTGACTCATCTCACCAACAGTACTCATAGGCTGGGCCGCTTCACGAGCTGCAAACTCTTGCGCATGGTTCGCTATAGGAGTGGGCTCAACCGGCTTCGGTGTCATCACTTGTTGTTTCTCTTGTTGAACCACTTGGGTGGATCCCGCAGGCAGCAGTGGCAGATCGATCTGCAGCGGCACGGGGAGCACAAACTTCAACAGCACCATCAAAAAGCAAACATGCCGCCAGCGCGCCGGCCACTGGCGCACGAGAGGATACGCCATTAGCAATATGAGGGCGGCCAGCATCCCTTGCCCTAACACGGTTTGGTTCCACTGCCACCATTGATTGGAAACTTCGCTTGTATATTGGAATACTATATCCATGATACGCCTCCCCTATTTTTCCTCGTTTTCCAGTTCATCGAGCATGGCCCGCATCTGTTCGATCTCTTCGGCTTTAAGCTTTTTGGTCTCTACCAAAGTTGAAAACACGTTGAGTGGGTCGTTTTGGAAATAGTCTTTCAGCAGAGACTTCACCGCCTGTTTGCGCACCTGCTGCGGTTTCACGGCCGCTTCGAAAACAAAAGCCTTGCCCACATCAGCCTTGCGGCTGGTGACCGCATCCTTCATTTCCATTCGCTGCAAGAGCGTAATCACCGTCGAATAGGCCACCTTCTTGCGGGTCAGCCGTTCCAACACCTGGCGCGCCGTGCTGGGTCCGTATTTCCACAATACATCCAATATTTCCAATTCGGATTGCGTCACTCGAATTTGTTGCGGCATCGTTTTTTCCCCTCTCACTATTATTTTGTAATTTGTTGGCTCCGGGAGGGCGAGGCTCCCGCCGAGCCGGTTTCTCGTTCAAGCGGTGAATTCGCCCTCCC
>CAZEZQ010000765.1:0-3444 GCA_964516245.1 uncultured bacterium
AAAGATATTTGAATTTTCTAAATGGAGAGGCAGACCCCAGTGTCTGCCCCAAATACTGATTTCACTGAAGATAAATCCATTCTGAGAGAGATTTTCGCACAATTCACAAGTAAGAATCTATTATTGCTATTTTAACCTGCGGCCTTGAAAAATATTTCACTTATTGTAAAAAAAGTGAAAATTTTGCGGTTTTCTTATTCAAAACAATCAGGTATAATCCACTATTGACTAAACTTTAATGCCTTATCGAAGGGGTTTTCCATGAATTCAAAAGACAAATTAAAAGATTTCATTCCTGAAAGAAGTTTTGGACATTGCAATTGGTGTGGTGAAGATAACGTTCGATTGCATTATTTGATGTGCAACGATTGCTTTCGGATTTCAAATATGGTCCCTTCCAAAGCGCAGGTGTTGCTCAATCGGCCGGATTTGAAAAAGAAATACAAAGAGATCGGCGCCACCATCAAAAATGTAGCCTCAGATCTGCGCCGGTTTTTGTTGGACCCCAAAACCCGCTTTCCCAACGAACGCTACGACAAAGAACATTGGGAAAAGATCCAGGAAGAAGGGGCCGATAATGCTTCTTCAACCGAAGTCAATATTTTACTCGATCAAATGCAAGAACAAGGAGTGGATCCCCTTCCCGAACAGGAAGAAGTGGAACGCCTGGTGGGAATCGATAAGACATTGCGGTTTATGATGCGGGTCGGAGTGTTGCGGGGAGTCTTAAAAATGGATTCTGACGGCGAAGACGACGAATTCTTCCGCAAAATGATCGAAAGCTGCATGGAAAACGCCATTGCCGAAGATATGAAATTGGGTGGAGAACAAAAGCCCTCCCTACAAGAAAACAAACCCCGAGCCGGCATGGCCACCCGCGATTTGGTCATGAAACGCCGCAAGTAGTTTAATGTGGGTTCTTAACCCGCTCATTGAAAAGGGTAAAGATCTACTTGGATGAGTCGTTTGAATGGAGTGAGATATCTTGTTGATTTAAATCTTCTTCTTGTTTTTTTGATGCAATTTTTGTTTCTTTATCTCTTTCTTTTTTGTAAAACACACTTGCAATTAGTGCCAATTGGCTAGTACCCAATACTCCTGCAACCCAAGGTTGGTTTAAGTATATCGCAAACATTATGGCTATAAAGAAGATAATTATTGTAACAAGAGAATAATGTTGTGCTCTAACTCGACAATCTATATCAGATATAATTTCTTTTTCAATGGAAATTCTATGGTTAGACTGCTTTTCGGCCTGATCTAATATTTGTTTTGCAGAACCTTTACAAATGTTTTCATATCTTTCAAGGCATTCTGGTGGAGGGATTGGTGCACACCATACACGTTCGATTCTTTTAGAAACACTAACTGAAAGTAAATTTATTAAACTTGAAAGTTTTTTATGCTTTTCTTCTTCTGTATCTGATTCAGATTTTTCAACTAATTCTCTTATAGAATCAAATAAATCTAAATTTTCATTATTGAATTGATTTTGTTTGTTCTTTAGATTGTTTTGATCATTCACTAATATTCATCCACCTTTTGATTTGTTTTATAATGATCTATTGCAGTGGATATATCTATACCGATCGCTTTCCAATCTGATAGCAGGGCTCTGAAATCCGCTTCTGCTTCAGATTCACTACGATTATAATGAAGATCATTTCCGGCCATATCAATAATGCTTCCAAATCCTTCACTCCATGTTGGCCTTGAGAATAACCTAAAGGTTGGATAACTATTCATTTTATAAACCATTTCTTATATCAAGTTTATTATAAAAATTATATTATGCTACTGGTTTTATGTCAACATCAGTTAATTAGAGAAAGATTTTAATAACTCAATGCAAATCAAATAATTATATAAATATTCAATTCTTTATTGGCTATTTATTGTAACACTAGTAGATCCAAGGAAGTTAATAAGTTGGAGTTTTAAAACTAGCAATATCATATTTTTGATGATCCTCCTATTGGATGAAACTCAGTATCTATTGACACAAAACATATTTAGCCAAGCCACTTCATCATACCCAAAAACTTAAAATTTTCTTGGCTTTTCTCTTTACTCAACTACCGTATAAGAATCATTTCCTCTTCGGCGACTTCGCGTACATACTCAGCTGCTTTGCGGTATTCTTCCGCCGAAGGCAAATGCTCCAACATTACGGGTACATCCAGCTTGGCGGCTTCACGCAGATAGACGGCGTAATTTAAATTTCCCAAGCCGGGGCGGATTTCGTCCAAATGCACGGTAAGTTTCTGGCGCATGATAATGTCTTTGGCGTGGCAGCTTTTTATATGAGGCCCTAATTTTTCGAAGCATTCGCGAATCAGCGCTCCATTGTTGTAATAGCGCTGCGGGCTGCTGACAATATTGACCGGGTCCATGTGCGCGGCAAATCGCTTGCGGTCCATCGCTTTCAAAAGCCGCAAATAAGAATCCGGCGAATCGGGATAGGCCCAGGGCATGGTTTCAAGCGTGTAATAGCTGCGTTTGGGTTTCACTGCATCGATGATTTGGCGGGTGGTTTCAACAATCAAATCGAAGGTCTCATCCGTCAAATTGCCGGGATGGTGGCCGTCCCACTTCTCCCCCACTGAGCCGCTGATGTTCACGCAGCAATTGGCCCCGATTTCATCAGCCAGCGCCAGCTGGGTTTTGCATTTCTCCAACGCCTGCTTCCGTTTTTCATCATCTGGATCCATAGGATTGCTCCACGCTCCCACTTCGGCAATCACAATATCCGCCTCTTTCGCCGCTTGTTGGTACGCTTTGATAGCTTCAGAGCCAGTTTTGGCATTTACCGGACAGTAAGCCGCCGTATACCCTTCGCGCTGTACGCTTTTGACCCATGTATCTGGAGAATCGTATTTCTCAAACACCGGACCCCCCAAACGAATTGCATTGTTTTGTTTCTCTTGAGCTGTTGCAGTACGGCTAAAAACGGTTGTTGACGAAAAAGCCAAAGCCGAAAGTATTTGAAAATCACGGCGATTGAGTTGGTTCGTCCGGCTCATGAGGGTATCTCCTTCTTGTAGCAATATGGTTTGGCACAAAAATATCACCGAATGGCGGCCGTGCCTATGGCTAGTGATACAAAAATAGGGTGGGGCTTGCATTGACCCGCAATGCGCCGTTAAATGGACAAACAAAACGGGATGGATATATCTTTTTGTCAGCGGAATGTGAATTGGTTGTATGATTTTATCGGGCTTGGAAATCAAAAAACAATTAAACAATAACATCTTCATCGATCCATTTGAAGAAATTCAACTGAATCCCAATAGCTACAACCTGCGCCTATACAACGAATTATTGGTCTATACGCATCGTGAATTGGATATGAAACGGGAGAACCCCATTCGATTGGTGTGCGCGACGAATGCGCCAATTTATGAACTGGCGGCACAGTCAAATTTTCGTAAGGACTTGATTTAC
>CAZEZQ010000766.1:0-3442 GCA_964516245.1 uncultured bacterium
CGCCGGCGACACTTGGATCGGCCGAGCCGGCGACAAAATTAGCCTGTTTCGCGCCGCCCATGGAGAGCAGTTTTACCGTTCGCTTTGTTCCGAAACGCACCAAAACGAGGTCAATGCCTTCCGGGTTGGAATAGGACCAGTTCACGTAGAGACCGTCTTCCACATCGACAAAAGCGTTGCTGGCAAAGGCGCCTTCCAATACGCCCGAGTTTTCGGTATTGGTGTTACCGGAAACCGTAATTTTCAACATATGACCGCTGCCGTTCCGTAGATTCGAGCGGTAACTCAGGCGGTACAAACTGTTGGCGTATTTTAGAATTTCAGTTTGCATATTATTCGCCGCATTGATTATAGCCGCATCGTCTGCCGCACCATAGTATGCAACACCAATATCGTCAAGAAGATCGCTATTTACAGAACCGTAACCGATCGTATAAATTTTAACCAGCGAGGTCAGGGGGCCAATCGCATCCTGTTGAATGGTGCCGGCTTCGTCATTGCTATCGGTAAAAATAGCATAAGTGTACTGGGTCACGGTAGCCAAGCTGTACTCGTCGCGATCACGTTTTGCCTTCATAATGCCGTCATAGAGATTACAAACGGTGCCGGCTTCCTGAATACTGTTGATCGCTTCGGTGAGGGTGTTGGCATCTCTGGTGTAATCCGTCAGCATGACCAATTCTTCGGCCACAGCGTATACGGCACATTCCTGTTGCACATCCATATTTTGGATGAGCTGCAAGGCGCCTTTTTTGAGCGCCGCCAGATTTGTCCCAACATTGTTGTCAATCAAAATTTTGGTTCGAATCGTATAGTTCAAATCATTCTTTTTGAGAATATAAGCCGAGACATCCGTGTTGTTCAGCCGCGTGCCTTCTTCGGTGATTTGAAAACGATCGATGGTCAAAAAGTCAGCGCCTTTGCCGCCCAGATCCGTTACTTTGAACATCACTGTGACCAAATCCGGCAACTCGGTGAAAATATTGGCATCACCCAAAACAAACGATGTAATGGTGCCGCCGCCATTGTTATCTCCCGGATCAATCCCTGGATTAGTTGGTGTGTTGTCGCTGTCTTTGCTGCACATCATCACCATTGAAAACATCAAAACAAGCATCAGAAATAATTTACTGCGCATAGCCTTCTCCCATTTTTATTGTAATTTTTTAAGTGTCCGATTGTCGGTTTAGCCGGGTAGTTGGAAAAGATTTTGTTCACGTCATATACCATATTTTACCATTGCGCTGAAGACAATTTTTACAGGGCAGGATTCCGTATTTTCTACGAAATTAGATTATCATTTTTCAGTTAAAAAGTCAAGTGAAATTTCCTCACTCACAGATATCTATAACCCAATCCGGATGGTGAATGTGTCATCGATACGGCCGGCCAATCCTCTCCTTTTTTGAATGTTCGTCGAGACGTGTAAAGAGTTGCGAGTGCTCCTCATGGATTTTAAGTTTGAGCATGGAAACAGCCGTCAGAGGTAAAAAGATTGTGCCTGTCAACGTGGTTGGCATGGCGGAGAGCTAATTCAAGAATTCGGGATATTGGAATGGGGGGTGACAGGCATGCGCCGGGCCGGGTGTACAGTACCCGGCACATGCTGATCAATTATTTGACGAGCAACATTTTTCGTTGCTGGATTTGGCTGCCTGATTCGAGTT
Organism: uncultured bacterium; assembly: GCA_964516245.1. Lineage (GTDB taxonomy): Bacteria > Hinthialibacterota > Hinthialibacteria > Hinthialibacterales > Hinthialibacteraceae > CAZEZQ01. The sequence continues at coordinate 1,668 of CAZEZQ010000766.1, forward strand.
GGTAAACATAGACACCACTGCTAACCGGATTGCCCAATTGATCCGTTCCGTTCCAGCTTACGTGATAAACGCCGGCTTGCTGCTGTGCATCAACAAGCGTGTTTACTACCGTGCCGCGCATGTCAAAGATACGAAGTGTGACCGTATCCATCTGCTTTAGATCATAGCTGATGGTCGTTGCCGGATTAAACGGATTGGGATAATTTTGTTCGAGTTGAAATGTCGATGCCGCTTTCCAGGGCGGTGTCACCTTTGTGTTAATCTCCATCGTGTACAAACTATCGATTTGTTCGGGGCTGAGCGCATAATCATAAATGCGCACATCATCAATTAATCCGTTCCAGGAGTTTCTATAGGTATTCTCAAACTTGGCGCCGATGAGGAGGGGATCTTCGGTATAACCGATCGGATTACCATCGGCATCCACTTCCTTGTCCAATTCTCCGTCGACGTACAAATAGGCTTTGTCAACATCATAAATACCGACGATGTGATGCCAATCGCCATCATCAATCAAAATGTCGCCGTACATATTGAACGGCTGCGAACCGGTTTCATCTTTGGCTTTAAAGTGAATGCCGTTTACCGTTCCATTGCCGCCGCTGTTGTTGCGCTCGAGGAAAAATTTATCATTTTGAAAAATGATGCCCTGCCAGTCTTGAGTAAATTCATAAACCGCGACCCAGATGGAAAAGGTAAACTCGATGCCCAGTTCATCAAAGAGACCGGGGGCGTCATAAATGGCGATAAAGCTGGAATCATCATTACACTCGATGGCGCCGCCGTAACGTCCGGCTTCCGGCGCCCAGCGCACCTCGCCGACCCATTCGCCGTTAAAACCGCCAACAGCATCCATGGCGGTTGATCCCTCATTTTCATCCATGTTCCAGTAATGGATGGGCGGATTGATGGCATAACTCGTTGTGAACAGGACAACAACAAATCCAACCACAGCAAGTACTTTTACAAATTTCATGAGCTCCTCCTTAATGTAAGATGCAATCAAACCAATACACTGGACTTTCCAATTTAGTTTGATGTCGAGTCAATTGACTTACTATATAGGTCTGACCGAAAACTTGTCCAGTCACGCTCAGCAGAGTCGAAGCGTTGTTGAAAACTCGAGGTTTATCATCCCTCGACTTTGCTCGGGATAATAATGATCCCTGTTTTTGATCAGACACTAAATAATACTAATATCGAAAGTAAAGCGCAATACTTTTCAGTTTTTGAGCATCATTCCATTTCAGGCAAAACTCTTGTTCGTAAAAAGGTGTCTTTTTCGTGGTTCTATGATGAGCCGAGGGGTTATTTTAACCGGAGTTCTCCGAGAAACGTCGAGAATAAAACATGTATTGACCAGGTTTTCATTAACCTTGAAAAATCCTTTTTTCACGCAGGCGCCACATTGATCATTCTCAACATCGTCAAAACAAAAATAGATGTCATGGAAAATTACTGACTTTTTTTTGTTCTGCATACTTGACAAAGATGATTAAATCTAAAAGATCATCTATGCATTCTAATTTCAATGCTCAATGACTTTGAATATCAAATTTGTTTCTGCGATTTTGGCGATTCTTAATACTTTAGTAGTCAATATCTAGCCAAATATGGCAAAAGATAAAAAAATAGGTTCATCCGTATTTTTCTTGAAAATGAAAAACGTGATATGGACTAAACGCACACGAAAAGCTTATCTCTCGCAAAGCCGCAGAGTCGCACAGGATTTATCCTGACAAAGGCTTTTTTCAATCTTTTGACTAAAAGCATGA
>CAZEZQ010000767.1:0-3442 GCA_964516245.1 uncultured bacterium
ATGGACCGCATCATTACCGAATTGGTCTGATATAACGACGCCGCCACCACCGATAACTACACCCATTATTATGTGGTGCTGCCCACGGCCGGGTGGAAACAAGCGATGGAAGTGATCATCGATTCTCTGCTGAACCCTCTGTTCCCCGAAGAAGAAATCGAACGGGAACGCAAGGTGATTGTAGAAGAAATCAAACGGCATGAAGACAATCCATGGTCAAGCGTGTACGAATCGTTTGTTGAAAGCGCATTTGCCAAATGCCCCTACAGTCGGCGTATATTGGGGACGGTAGACTCGCTGGAAACCATCAACCGGGATACCTTTTTGGCATACAAGCAAGGACGCTATCAACCGGCCAACACCACAGTGAGCGTGGTGGGAGATGTGTCGCTGGAAGACGTGAAAGAATTTTTGGACTCTCTAGATATCCCGCTGCAAGCGCCGGCCCCAGAACAACCGGCTGATGAATTTGAAATGATCGATTCTCCCCAAGAGAAAATCATCGAACGGGATGTCAATCAGTCTTATTTGCTGATTGGATATCCAACCCCCCGGTTGATCAACACCCGCCACGAATACGGCATGGATTTGCTATCAACTGTATTGGGTGATGGCCGTTCGTCACGGTTGCACCGCAGGCTGCACGATGAGCTGGGTTTGGTTTCTTCGATTCAAGCCAGTTATTGGACCATGGTGCATGCCGGTTTGTTTATCATCGAAGCCGTCACCGAGCCTGAGCACATCCATCAAGTGGAAGAAGAAATTAACAACGAACTGAACCGGCTGCGGGAAGACATCACCCCTGAAGAGGTGGCCAAAGCCAAAAATATGGTTCGCAGCGATTATTCGTTCGCCAACGAAAAAATGATTTCCATCGCCAACTCCTACGGCTATAGCCGGGTCGCGGCCACCATCGATCATGCGGTCAACTACCTCGAAAATCTAAACACCCTCTCGGTTCAAGATATCGAACTCACCTACGATGAATTCATCTCCGAAAATCACCGCTGCAAAGGGCTGCTAATGCCCAAAGCGGGCTAACCCACGCTATGATGTTAATACGTAGATGAGGGGTCATGCAATCAGTCATTTTGGGCAATATCTGGCCCCTTCTCCGCCTCCTTTGTGCTACGGGCATCTCTGCCTGCATGCTGTTCCCCCTCGCCCTTTGGGAGAGGGCAGGGGTGAGGGAATGTTATTGCTGTCAGGAGAGCGAGGCTCCTGGTGAGCCAGGCTGGTTGAATGACTCACGAATCCGAAACGATGCCGCATGAGCCATTTGAGTTTGACAAACAAGCCGTTCATCCTCACCAATGGGAAGAATACAGAATGAATGAAATTGCAAACACCAGAGTTCACGATATTAACGAGGTGTTATTCAAGGGTAAAATAAGCAACATTTTACCCTTGGCACCCGCGCTGTGACATTGGCACCTGCGCAAGAATGAACTCGACAACTCGTTTAAGACCGCCAATTCGCTGCAGCGGACCGCCAAATGCAAGGGATGGTTTTGGCGGTCTTGCTTGAGTATACGGAGATGGATTTGAGCACAATATGTAATGGTTAATGTCATTATCTCAAAAAAACAAAATAATTTACACAGTTAGATGTATTACACAGTAACCACTCAATACGGATTTTTCAATTATGTCTCTTGAAAAATACCCCATGAAATTAATATTATATATTGTTATTGTAAAATTATTCATATAGTATGTAATCTAAAAATTTGACTATGAAAAATCTCAGGTTAAATAATGCCGAGAATCTTTGACAACTTTGAAAACAAACTCCTTGATGGAATAGTTAACACTTTAAAGAATTCAAATCGGTCGGATTTTTGTGTTGGGTATTTCAATCTTCGTGGATGGCGGCTTTTGGATTCACGAATTAATGAATGGTCTGGAACAGATGAATATTGCCGCCTGATGGTTGGGATGCAGAAACAACCTCAAGATGAAATTCGTGAATCTTTGGGATTGATAGGACACAATGGGCAAATTGACAACCAAACCGCTATCCGGCTTAAAAAGAAAATCGCAGAAGATTTTCGAAACCAATTGATGATTGGTGCGCCGACTAATGAAGATGAAAAAGGTCTTCAACGATTGGCCGCGCAGATCAAAACCAAAAAGGTTCGAGTCAAATTATTTTTACGACATCCTCTCCATGCCAAACTTTATTTGCTACATCGCCCCAACGATCATGATAACCCAATGACTGCTTATCTTGGCAGCAGCAATCTAACCAAATCGGGATTGCTCTATCAAGGTGAATTGAATGTGGATGTATTGGATCATGACGCGTGCAACAAGCTCAAAGATTGGTTCGACTTATTGTGGAATGACCGTTTTTGTGTAGACATCTCTAAAGAACTTGTAGATATCATTGAAAATAGCTGGGCGCGTGAAGAACTGATCCCACCTTATCATATCTACATCAAGATTGCTTATCACCTTTCGCAAGAAGCACGGTTTGGCTTGTCTGAATTTCGAATCCCAAAGGATTTTGGCAATAAATTGTTTGATTATCAAACCGCTGCCGTAAAAATTGCCGCCCACCACTTAAACAAGCGAAATGGAGTTTTGATCGGTGATGTTGTAGGATTGGGGAAAACACTTATTTCGACCGCCTTGGCACGGATTTTCGAAGATGACTATGACTATGAAACACTGATTCTCTGTTCGAAAAACCTCGTCAACATGTGGGAAGATTACCGGGAAAAATACCGTTTGCGTGGGAAAGTATTATCCTTAAGCCGGGTAATCAAAGAATTGCCGGATTTGAGGCGATACCGGCTTGTTCTTATTGATGAAAGCCAAAACTTACGCAACCGTGAAGGCAAACGATATCGGGCCATAATGGAATATATCCGTGAGAATGACAGCAAATGCATTCTCTTATCCGCAACACCTTATAACAAAACGTATACCGATTTGTCCAATCAACTTCGATTGTTTGTTGAAGAAGATCGAGATATCGGCATACGGCCTGAAAAATTACTCCGTGAACTCGGTGAAACAGAATTCGTTAAGCGTCATCAATGTTCAACGCGTTCTTTGTCAGCCTTCGAAAAAAGCGAATATGCCGATGATTGGCGTGATTTAATGCGCCTGTATTTGGTTCGAAGAACAAGAAGCTTTATCAAAGAGAATTATGCAGAGTCAGATCCTAACACAGATAGAAAATATTTAACCTATGATAATGGGGAGAAGGCATTTTTCCCTGAACGAATTCCTCAAACCATCAAATTCCAAATCGACGAAAAATCGAAAGAAGATCAATATGCAAAGTTGTATTCACAACCGGTAGTTGCTGCTATCAATTCACTGACATTGCCAAGATATGGTTTGGGTAATTATGAATTCCCATCTCACGAAAGCCCACCAACCACCAAAGAAGGGGAAATATTGAAAGACCTTTCTCGTGCTGGGAAACGCT
>CAZEZQ010000768.1:0-2096 GCA_964516245.1 uncultured bacterium
GAGGGGATTGTTGAGCAAACATTATTGAAGCACTTTCGTTTCATCTTGATATAGCTCGCCAGGGCGAGTAAGGTGCTCTTATAGTACACCTTGTTTTATTCAGTAAGCTGCCCTCACCCTATCCCTCTCCCAGAGGGCGAGTGGATTGTTGAGCAAACATTATTGAAGCACTTTTGTTTCATCTTGATATAGCTCGCCAGGGCGGGTGGGGTGCTCTTCTATCACATTCGTTTTGGTTGAGGTAAATTATGAAGCGTATAACATTGGTTTCATTTATCTTTGCACTTACTGCATCGTTTTCGTTTGCCGATCTTGAATCCCAATTACAATCCATCTTCAACAAAAACACCCCTGCCGTAGAATGGAGCGTTTTGGTTGAAGAAAAAAATTCAGGCGATGAGGTGTTTTCGCTTACACCCAAACGCCAATTGGTACCCGCCTCGAACATGAAAGTCATTATCGGCGCTGCCGCTCTTTTGGAATTGGGACCGGACTACCAATATCCAACCACTTTGTATCACACGGGAAAGATCGATGGCGGCATACTGCAGGGAAACCTGATTGTTGTCGGTTCGGGAGACCCCAGCATTGGGGGGCGTTTCAACAATGGAAATATAACCGCTTTGTTTGAACGCTGGGCATCAATGCTGAAAGATCAAAACATCAAGAAAATCAATGGAGATATTCTTGGCGTTGACAATGTCTTTGACGACATGCCAAGGGGCCTGAATTGGAACCCCATCGACTTTGTTAAATGGTATGCTGCAGAAGTAAGCGCCTTAAACCTGAATGATGGCTGTGTTGATATCACCGTGGTGGCGGGGTCCAAACCCGGTGCGGCCCCCCGAATCTCTATGGATCCTGATACCAATTATGTGAATCTTGTAAAAACGGTCCGCACCGTCTCACACAACCATCGCCATGCCGGGGTGGTGGTCGAACGCGAGCCCACTTCAAACACCATTCATGTGAAAGGCACCATTCCCATAAAGCGCAGCCGCCGAATCTACGCCAGCATACACAACCCCACTCATTACTTTGTTACGGTGCTTCAAGAAACCCTTGCGAGTGAAGGCATTTTGGTCTCTGGCACTGCGAAAGATGCCGATGATCCCAATTCTCTCCCCCCTCAAAATGAGTGGCAATTGCTCGACATTCATAAGTCTCTGCCCTTTGCAGAACTCTTAGCCGCCTGTCTCAAACGCAGTCAAAACCTTTATGCCGAACAATTTCTGAAAACCATCGGCGCACAGCGATACGACATAGGGAGTTACGAAACCGGAGTTCTTGCATTGAAAAATATTCTATTCGAACACGGCTGCAATCTGGACAGAGCCTATATCGGAGATGGTTCGGGCCTTTCGCGTGAAAACCGTTTAAGCGCCGATACGCTGGTTCGTGTATTGCGAGTAATGAGCCGGTCGAAATACGCAGAAGTATTCAAAGATTGCCTGGCCGAAGCGGGAGTAGACGGCACACTGAAACGCCGAATGAGAGATCCCTCCACCCGGCAGCAAGTGTTTGCCAAAACCGGAACCTTAAAAGGGGTGAATGCACTATCAGGTTACATTGAAGCCGATAGCGGCAAAGAATATATTTTTGCCATGATTGCCAACAGCCCGAATATTTATTACCGTTTCACTGGAATGATCGATGACGCTTGTGAACAAATCGCCGAGCATGGATAAAAAGGTTGATCTTATTGTTTGACATGCTAAAAAAGCAAGCATGCCAATAGGTAGGGGCACATTGCAATGCGCCCCTGCCATCCTATCCCCTACATTGCCTAATCAATATATACTTACGAACCGGCAAAAAGTCCGTTCGAGAAAACGACCACACAATCTACAGTAATGTGGGTGTTTAATCTGCACTATATGTTGTTGCAGGCGAGGACGCCCACCAAGGCGCGTCTATGACCTGCGCTCCAAAATAAACTTTTTGCCGAATCGTCTATACTAGTAGACTGCTCCATTAATTTCTTTCACGAAAGGGTCAACAATGAAAAATAGCATTCATCATTTTTTCAGTTTATCTTTAATCACTTGTTTGTTTTCTCTAATCGCCATCCCCTCTTGTTTTTCCCTTACAGAATC
>CAZEZQ010000768.1:2106-3438 GCA_964516245.1 uncultured bacterium
AACAAGAGGCGGGTTTTGTTTCTCTGTTTAACGGGACTGACCTTAGCGGCTGGCATGTGGATTGGAACGACGGCCAATTGCCCAGCTTATTCAGTGTGGATGATGGCTCTATATACTGCCACGGAACTGGAAAAGGGAATCTTTCCACCAACAAAATTTATGAAAATTACATTCTTCGCTTGAAATACAAAATTTCGAAAAACGGGAATAGCGGCATCTATATTCATGATACCCCGCATGGCCGCGACTCGCGCGTCGGTGGTGAGGTGCAAATTCACGATTCTCAGGGGCGCTCTCCATCCAAAGGTACAACCGGCGCGCTATACGATATCAGCGCCCCCAGAGTCAGCACCGAGAAACCTGCAGGTGAGTGGAACGATCTTGAAATTCATGTGGAATGGCCCCAATTGAAAGTGACTTTGAATGGAACCATGATTCATGAATTTGATATGTCGACCCATGAACGTACCCGCTGGCGCACCCGCTTCGGTTCGATCGGCCTGCAAGATCACCGCTGTGAAGTATGGTTTCGCGATATTCGAATCAAAGACCTGGGGACGCCGGATTACGACCGGTGGACCGCTTTGATCACCCCTTCTTTTCTCAATACTTGGGAACAAGGGACCGGCACCACTGCCTATGTCAGAAACAACGTACTTACGCTCGAACAAGGCCGGTTGATTACTCAAAAACCGTATGAAAATTTTCAACTGTGGTGCAATATCAAAGCCAGTTCTAACGCAAAAGGCGCAATCTGGCTGCGCTGGCATCCCGATGGCACGGGGCACCGCGCGCATCTCCATAACAACCGCAACGCCGATGAGAAAAAATACACCGGCGCCATCGACGACATTCAGCCAGCATCAAAACTTCAGATGTCGTCCAATGATTTCACCCCCATGACCATCATCGCGAAAGAAGATCGAATCGAAGTACACTGCAACGGAATCCCCATGTCGGTATTGGATAAACCCAAAGACCAACCGGGATATCTTGTATTGGAAAGCAACCAAGGCCCGATTCAATTTCAAGATTTACGCATAAAGAAATTGCCTTGATCTTATTAAAATCTGTATAAATCTGCATTAGAAACACTTTAACAAGCCAGACGTATTAGGTGTAATCAAAAAGCTGGATTGTCTTTTTATTCCACCCCCAATGAAATGGGGGAGGTTAGTAGGTAATGTCATTAACTTAAAACCCTATTGGGATGGTTGAATCGGGAGGGCGAATTCGCCGCGGCGAATGAGCCGCTTGAACGAGAAACCGGCTCGGCAGGAGCCTCGCCCTCCCGAGGGGTAGTGGAAAAATCCGGCTCGGCAGGAGCCTCGC
>CAZEZQ010000769.1:0-3434 GCA_964516245.1 uncultured bacterium
AAGAATATGGGTGGGTGGCGGTTTATGAACGAAAAATTTGAACCCTTGCTGCGCAAGCGCGGCGAACTGAATTACATTGGCCGTGAAGCGGCGGCGAGCCCGGCTAGCGGCATTTTCAAACTTCACAAAAGCGAACAGGAAAATATCGTTGAACGTATTCTCGATCTCAAATCCTCCCACTACCGGGTTGCGTACCGGCAAAGTTCGAAAGCGGCCGTGTAATTCCCATTTCAAACAATACCTAGAAAAGGCAAAGGAGTGTATGAATGGTCACCAAGGTTGAAATTCCATCGACGGCAGAATCGGTGAGTGAAGTGAACATCGTTGAATGGCTCAAATCTGACGGGGAATGGGTGAATCAAGACGAACCTGTTTGCGTGCTGGAAACCGACAAAGCCGATGTGGAACTACCTTCTCCAGCCTCTGGTGTCCTATCGATCGACAAACAAGAAGGCTCTTCTGCCGCCGTAGGTGAAGCAATCGGAACGATCGATGAAGGCGGCGAAGCGGAAGAAAAACCTGCCAAAGCCGAACCTGAAACCAAAACCGGAAAAGAGCCCCCTAACGAAGAAGAAATAGAAGAAGAGCCACCAAAAGAAGAATCTCCCAAAGAGGATGAAGAAGAAGAGCCCGAACTAAGCCCGGCCGTGCGCCGTTTGGTGCAGGAAAACAATCTTGATCCCAACCAAATTAAGGGAACCGGCAAAGGGGGCCGCATCGTCAAAGAAGATGTATTGCACTATTTGGATCAACAGAAACCGGATGACAAACAAGCAGAAAAACCACACCCAAAAGAAAAGCCGGAAGAGAAAACTGCAAAACCGGAAGAAACGTTAGGGAGAACCGTGTCTCCCGAACCGCAGGGGAAAGCCGTGCCCCGGCCCACGGTCGCCATACATGGAGAAGAAAAAGAACGGGCCCGGTTTCGTGCTGAAGAGACGGCTGAAGACGATAGCGAACGGGTCCCCATGAGCAAAATCAGGCGCCGGATCGCCGACAATCTTGTCAAGTCGCAGCAAACCGCCGCCATGCTGACCACATTCAACGAGATTGATATGAGCTCTGTGCTCTCATTGCGGGAAAGATACCGTGACCGGTTTGATGAAGTACATGGGGTAAAATTGGGGTTCATGTCGTTTTTTGCCAAAGCCTGTTCGATGGCGCTTAAAGAATTTCGCGAGCTGAACGCGAGCATCGACGGGCATGATATTGTTTATCACAATCACGTTCATTTGGGGATTGCGGTCAGCACCGAACGCGGCTTGGTGGTGCCGGTTGTGCAGAATATAGATGAAATCACGCTCGCCAAAATCGAACTGGAAATCAAGCGGCTTGCTTCGAATGCGCGCGCCGGCCGTTTGGGGATGAAAGAACTTTCGGGAGCGACGTTTACCATCACCAACGGCGGCATCTACGGTTCGCTGCTTTCCACTCCAATATTGAACCTCCCTCAAAGCGGCATTCTGGGAATGCATGCCATCAAAAAACGGCCTATAGTGGCTGAGGATGATAAAATCGAAGTTCGACCTATGATGAATGTGGCGCTAACCTATGACCATCGGTTAGTGGATGGAAGCGTTTCTGTTTCGTTTTTGGTTCGCATCAAGCAATATCTCGAAGACCCGGCGCGGCTATTGTTGGAAATTTAGAATTGTTTGCAAAATAAGATATAGGGAGCACGAGGCTCCTGAGGAAGAGCGAGGTTTCTGAGGGAGCACGAGGCTCCTGAGGGAGGGCGAGGTTTCTGAGGGAGCACGAGGCTCCTGAGGGAGGGCGAGGCTCCTGAGGGAGGGCGAGGCTCCTGCCGAGCCGCTTGTTCATTGATTCGGCTCACCAGGAAGTTCGCCAATATAAACTAGAAATTTGATTCGTTAATTTTTCTCAAATTAATGACATGGGATGAAAATTTTTCATATCTGTATCTAAAAAATGTTGAATTTGCATATATTTTTGAGTTTATTAAAAGAATTGAATGAGAGAGGGTCCACTGTTGATTGAAAAAACGTACGACTTGGTTGTCATTGGAGCCGGTCCGGGTGGGTATGTCGCCGCCATTCGCGCCGCGCAATTGGGAATGAAAGCCGCTTGTGTAGACAAAAGCGAATTTGGAGGCACCTGCCTGAATATTGGCTGCATTCCAAGCAAAGCCCTGCTTGATTCCAGTGAGTTGTTTTACGAAACCAACCATTCGTTTCAAACCCATGGGATTAAAGCCGGGCAGGTGGAGTTGGATTTGCCCGCCATGATGAAGCGCAAAGACAAGATCGTTCAAACCATGACGCGGGGCATTACCGGGCTGTTTAAGAAAAACAAAGTAGAAGGCATTCACGGCCATGCCCGCCTCAAAGACGGCAACACGGTAGAAGTACAGACGCAGGATGGTCCGCTAACCCTCAACGCCAAACGAATCGTATTGGCAGCCGGAAGTGTGCCCTTTGAACTGCCCAACCTGCCTTTTGACGGCGCCCACATTGTCAGCTCGAAAGAGGCTTTGGAATTCGACCGGGTCCCCAACAAGATGGTGGTGATTGGCGCGGGCGCAATCGGGCTTGAAATGGGTTCGGTATGGTCTCGCTTGGGGACCGAAGTATTGGTTGTAGAGATGATGGACAGGGCCATGCCTGTGGCAGACCAGGAAGTGAGCAAACAGCTGAAAAAATTGCTGGAAAAACAGGGGATGAAATTTTTGTTGAGTTCCAAAGCCACTTCATATGAAGTGAAGAAAGATACCGTTCATTTAAAAATTGAAACACCAGATGGCGAGCAAGAAGAAACCTGTGATAAGGTATTAGTCGCCGTAGGCCGGCGGGCTCTTTCTGAAGAATTGGGGCTGGACAGCGCCGGTGTCAAAACCAACAAAAAAGGCCAAGTGATCGTCAATGAAAATTTTGAAACCGATGTATCTGGAATCTACGCCATCGGCGATCTGATTGGTGGGGCCATGCTGGCGCACAAAGCCGAAGAAGAAGGGGTTGCCGCTGTGGAACATATGGCGGGAATGCCTTGCCATATTAACTACGATGCTGTGCCCAATGTGGTCTATACCCACCCCGAAGTGGCGTGGGTGGGGGTGACCGAAGAACAAGCCAAAGAACGGGAGATCCCATACAAAGTGGGCAAGTTCCCCTTTATGGCCAATGGACGCGCCCATGCGCTGGGTTCGACGGATGGGTTTGTGAAGATCATCAGCCATAGCGAAACCGACCGCATGCTGGGGATGCACATCCTCGCGCCGCGGGCGTCGGACATCATCGCTGAAGGCGCTTTGGCCATGGAATACCACGCCAGTTCAGAAGACATCGCCCGCACCTGCCACGCCCACCCCACTCTCCCCGAAGCCATCAAAGAAGCCGCCCTGGGAGTGGATAAGCGCTCGATTCATATTTGATGGTTTGTCTCTATATTTTGGAGAAACGCTAGATGAAATCAGCCAA
>CAZEZQ010000770.1:0-3433 GCA_964516245.1 uncultured bacterium
AGAAACCCACTCTCAGCGCAAATTACAACAAAGTAGCAGATGCTTTGCGTGAATTTTACGGCAATCTGGGCTATGAATGCCCTAAAGATGGATTGCCCAACGCTGGAAACCTTGAGCAGTCAGATCGCGCGATCCTCTCCTTGATCCCTGCTGAAGACGAGACTAATATTTTTCGTCCATATTGCCTGCGCCCCCTATTGCAAAATGCATTGGTAGATACCCTGTCCGGCAAAAATGCCGTTGCCGTTATCGAACCCAAGCCAGCGCTGGGCGTGGCTTTTCCCCCTTATTATTCTGAAATAGCAGCAGCACTTTCACACACCAAAGTCAAAATGATACCAATAATCACATCACATAATGTATTAAACAGTAACCTTGTAGAGAATGTGAAAAAATCATTAGATGAGGTTTCAAGTGAAACGAAAACAATTCCCAAAGTTATAGAATTAGAGTAAAGCGGCCAAAATTCTAACCAAGGATATTTGAAATTTTTATTGACTGTAGGGGCAGACACAGGGGTCTGCCCCGAATGCTGATTTCACTGAAAATAAAACCATTCTGAGAGAGATTTTCGCACAATTCACAAGTAAGAATCTAAGATAATAAACCACAATGAAACGAGAAAAATTGCAAAATGTGTTTGCATTATAGCTAGAATGAATGGTAAGTTGCGTTAGAATGGAATGATCCAAGGGAGGAGAAAACGCTATGACTGAATGGCGTGTGTATGGTTGTGGTTCGGCTTCATCCAACCACTTCTTGCAAACCAGTTATGAACTCGTTGAAAATGGAACACGCTTGCATCTTGATTTCGGCAATGGCGCTATGTTTCGCCGCTGCCAGTTTGAAGGATATATCACTCGAGTACTTGATTCATTGAATCACCTTTTTTTAACTCACAGCCATGCCGATCATACGGTAGACCTCACCCGCCACGCCATCGCTTGGAAATACACTCCCGGATACGCTCCCGAAAAGAAAACTCATCTTTACGGTACTACCGAAACCCTTGAATCTGTCGAGCGGATGATTGGTGGAATGGGGATGAAAGACCTGTTTCACGAAGTGTACAAACTTCATGATTTTAAAATCGGAGACGAATTCAACATTGAAGATTTCAATCTAAAAATATATCCAGCCGAGCATATCCCCGGTTCGTGTGGAGTGCGAATTCAAACCCCAGAGAAACGCAATATTCACTTCACCGGTGATACCACCTACTTTGAAGACCTGTACAAACAATTTCAAGATGTCGATTTGTTGGTTATCGAAGCCAGTTTTTTTGAGATGGAACACATCATGCATCTGAATCTCGATCAAGTCGCCGAAATTGTATCGAAAGCAAACCCCAAAGCAGTCCTTCTTGTGCATTTGTACCCCGAACTCGAAGATATGAGAGACAAAGACATAAAAAAAAAAATCGGGAAACAATATTCAGGCAAAGTTTACGTAGGCAATGATGGTATGGCTTTGAAATGGAATGAAAAAAAAGATGGTTGGCGCAAGAAGAAATTGTTTTAATCACCGTTTATCTGCTGTTGCTCGGTCGATCAAGCTGTGGATAGATTCAGGTGCAACCTCACCAAATAAATTCAACCCCATGGTCATGGATTCCAAATCGATCTTTCCTTGCAACACATCCGAGCACATTAATCCCTGCAATTGAACATTGGGATCCACAATTCTCGCCAAAACAAGTTTCTCTGATTCATCAAAAATAGGGTGTTCCAACCTCACATTTTTATATGTGACTTTTTCACTGGCAAAATCGCGGCCTCTGATATCCACTGTGTTTTTCTCTTTTCCTTGCATTGCCGAGGCTGGCGCAAGTATGTAGGAGAACATTCCAAACCCTTGAGAGGCAAAGCCCAAATGATACCCCAAATATTTCTCATCGTTTTCCAAAACAATGACTACCGTCTTGGATACAACAACCTCTTGGGACTCAGGCTCTTTGGATTGGCAAGACAAAAACAGTGAGATGATTCCAACAAGAAATATAAAAGGATACCAACGAATGTGCATGATCTTCTCCTCGAAAAATGATAGACATCAATTTCTCTTATGAAACATTCACGTAAGTTCTGATATTTGAATTGGTTATGCATACTTTTCGTTGGTGGGCTAAAGCCCACCCTACACTGTGTGTTTCATCTTGATCTAGCCCGCCGCGGCGGGTGGGGTGCTCTTTAACAACTCATCGTACAAAGACTCAATGTCTTTTAACAAACGTTCTTGAGAATAATTTTGAATGGTATGCTCTTGAGCCTTGGATCCCATAGCCTTGGTTTTTTCTGGGTCAGAGATCGCTTTGACCAGACCATTCGCGATCGAATCAATGTCTCCCGCTTCAACAATATAACCTGTTTTTCCATCTTCAATCAGCTCGGGTACGCCGCCAACCCGTGTGGCCACGACGGGTGTTCCTGATGAAAGCGCTTCAATCACCACCACCGGCAATCCCTCATTCGCAGAGGTCAAAGTTACCAAATCAAGCGCGGCGAAAATCTGCTCTTGGTCTACACGAAACCCAGTAAACAGGCACCGGTGGGTAATTTTTAGCTCCTTCGCCAAGGCTTCCAGTGTGGGCCGCAACTCACCATCGCCGACAATGGCAAAATAGGTGTCTGGATGCTGTTGCAACACTTTGGGAATGGCATAAAAGAGATCAGCGTGCCTTTTGATCGGCACCATTCGCGCTACCATCCCCACCAAAAACGCGTTGTCTGGAACACCAATTTCATTACGAATTCGTTGGCGCGCCCCACTATTAATCTTGCGAAACCGTTCCAGTTCCAAGCCAAGATGAATGGTGCGGATTTTCTCTGCAGGCGCAATTCGGTAGCGAATTAGATCCTCCCGGCAGGTTTCGCTTACAGCAACAATTTCGGTCGTGATTCGTGCCACTACCCTCTCAATACAACGAAACAGGAAAGTTTTCTTCTCGCTAAAATAGCCATACAACACATGCCCGTGAAATGTATGAACGATAACCGGCACTCCCGCCATCCATGCGGCCAGGCGTCCTACGGATCCCGCTTTGGCGGTATGCGTATGAACGATGTCGGGTTTTTCGTTTCGAAAGAGAGTGTAGAGCTGCCAGAAAGTTTTCCAATCAGCAAATGGATTGAGTTCACGGCCGAGATTTGGAATCCGAATCGGTATCACCCCTTTTTGATCGGCGAGTGAAAGCATGTTCCCTTCTTCAGGCGCTTCTATCCCCGATATCAGATGAGATTCATATTTATCTGAATTCAGCCCGGCGGTCAGCAAAATTACATGAATCGCCGGTCCGCCGACATTCAAGCGCGCAATGATACGGAAAACTTTTTTCTTCGGCATACACTCAACCCAACAGAATAAAATAACCGAACTATTATAGACGATTCGGCAAAAAGTCTTTTTTGGAGCGCAGGTCATAGACGCGCCTTGG
>CAZEZQ010000771.1:0-3433 GCA_964516245.1 uncultured bacterium
GGTGCCTTGGGTGTGGCGCTTGCCTGAAAGATGTTCATCGCCCGAAAAGCGTCCAGCCGCTTGGCCGTGATGTTGATCTAAACTCTTGATGCCTTCTTTCACGGCTTGTTCAAAGCGGCTGGTTTTGGCTTGTTGATACCACAGGCCGGGATATTTCACCGCCATTGCGACATTTACCACATGCGCGGTCATCCCTACTGTTTTCCAATCGTAGGGGATTTCACCGCGCATGAGTGCGTCTTCTGTCCAAGGGAAATGTAAGAAGTAGCTGGGCCAATCGGGGCTGTTGTTGAAAATCGCTTCAACCACTTGGAGAATTCGTTCATCGCCGGTGCGGTTGTAGAGCCAATAGGCGGTAACGGCGTTTTCCATTGCGCGCACGCCGCGCCAATCTTTGGCGGGCCAATCAGACTCGTGCTGGTGAAGATACTTCATGTAATTTTTGATGACATTGATGGCTCTCTCATCGCCGGTGGCTTCGTAACATTGCTTGAGCACTTTCATGGCTACTGCCAGGGGCCAGCGGTCGTTGTTTTGTTTGGGTCCAAACCAGCCGTTGGGCTGTTGGCTGTTGAGGATTGGTTTGATCCATGTTTCCACTTTTTCGATCAGCCGCTGGTCTTGAAGCAGATAGGCCAGTGGGACCAAGCCGTCTAAGTAATACGGTCCCCGTTCCCAACTTTCGCCTTTGCCATCTTTCCAGGCTGATTTTGTGAGTGATCCCCAGAATTCATCCAGGTGGCCAGTGAGTCCATAGGCTTGGACGGTGAGTTGATCTTTGAGCCATCCAAGAGGCTGCACGTGGCCTAAAGGCAGTGGGACAAAGGCTTCTTCAGCGAGTGGATCCCGGTTGGTGGGATAATGCTGATTTTGGGCCATAATGTTAGAAATGGATGAGAAAAATAATATCGGTAAATATAAATAGATAGAAAGAACTTTCATAATAAATAAATATTCTCCGAAGAATAATTTTCACAGATATTTTCTTCTCATTTGGCACATAACGTCAAGCGGAGGTTATGTTGTTGGTACCATATTTATGAAATAAAAAAACCCCAGCACATGCTAGGGCGGGGAGTAAATAATCAAAAAAACTATATTGAAAAGTGATTTAGTGCATTAAAAAACTGGCCAATCTTGTACTGGTGTAGGAACATCAACCAGATCGAAATCTTCAGGATTCACGACAGCGCTGTGAACGCGAATTCGGTCCAAGTATCCTTGATAAGGCAAACCAGCAGCATTACTACCTGCGCCGGATTCCACGCCTATTGTCAATCGTTGATCTTCGGAAAAGTTGACTCCATCAAAATATTCAACAGTGTTCATCAATTCACCATCGATGTAAAACCTCATTTGACCCTCAACGAAATCATGCACCACAGCACCATGATGCCAGTTGCCTTCTGGAATAATGGCGTCGGTGGCTTCGGTGAAGTCTTTGATCCCGTAAGTGGTTGCGAATAGATTGCGTTCATCTGTGACAGAGAACGAATATCCACCGGGTAAGCCATATGACAGGATGATTGAACGGCCTTGCGGCAATTCATCAAATTTCAAGTAGGCTTCAATGGTGAAATCTTGGTTGATATCCATTTGCAATAAACCATCAGGATCAGGAACGATGATGCGTTGTCCTTCCCCAGCAAAGAACACAGAGAAGTCTCCTTCTTCACCTGTAGGAGCATCTTCAGAGAATTCTGGAGCTGAATTTTCTGCGTCTTCTTGCAACATGCTAGAGGCTTCCATATCGCCACTAATCACATTGGTCACAGGCAGTTCTTGGTTGAAATCATAAAAAATTACTGTACTATCCAAGGCTTCCATAGGATTGGCTGGGTCTGAATCCAGCTGATCTGGGGTGAGCGCAGCCTGGTGAATGCGAAAACGATCCAATGATCCATTCAACGGACTGGACAATGTATGAGAAGAGCCAATAGAAAGATTGTCATTTTGCGGTGTACGGGCAGGTCGATCATCTGCAACCGCAGCGACTTCTTCACCATCAAAATAAAACACGGCATCTACTTCAGGTGTCCATACAACGGCAAAATGATGCCATTCCCCTACGGGCATTGGTACTTCTGTAAACCAATCCAAAACGCCCAGTGTTGTGAATAACAAATTCCCATTGTTAAAACCAAGCTTGACCGTATTTCCGATGCGGAAGATGTCTTCCCAAGTTTCGTCAAATTCATCGATGGTCACCCAGGTTTCCATTGTCATTGGCCCTTGGATGATATCTGTCACGGGTGCTACTTCAACACTAGCCGACAATCCATCCGAGCCCGGTAAAAATAAAGATGTGTCTCCTTCCGCACCACTGGGACTGTCATCATTGATTTGGGCTAATGATTCTGGATCGACTGAAAAACCAAAGGTTCCTTCCAAATTGCCTTCAGTGGAAGAAACGGTTTCTCCACTGCCTTCGTTAAAATCAAATGAGGCCACGGGTTGTGAATACGAAGAATGAGTCGCCACCACGAACATCATTAGAAAACATCCAACTGCTTGAGATACGTGTTTCATAATACATACTCCTTCTAAATGTTAACGATATTAATAAATCACATTAAAAAAACAAATAATTTATAGATTTGTCAAGGGAAAATGTTGAAAATGTTGAAAATTTTTGGTAGTGAACAAAGTGATTGTAGGATAAGTCAATAGAATTCAGGGGATAAAAGACGCTAAGAAGAAATACATTGTGAGGAAGTACGTTGTGAAAAAATACATCATGAAGCATCAGCCACTTTGGAAGCGGGTGTAGCAAGGGGAGTGGCTACAATGTGCGGCTTTTAAATTTTATTAAGGTTGAGGGCTACGGCACCCATTTCTTTACTTTTTTGGGGTGGCCAATGTAGTTTGGGCGCCAAGGGTGGAATGTTGTTTATTCTGCCCTTGAAAACCACGCAACCCTCGAAACTATATTTAATGTGCTTGAACTCCATCTCCTCCATCTTCTCTCTTTCCGAACTGTGTGTGTGAATCTCCCGCATAATGATTCTTGCCATAGAAGAAGTTGGCATATTACCCATAAATTTCGTTCAATCAAGAATCAGCAATTTTTTCCATATTACAGTAAATAATATTACAACGTGATCATTTCTAATGTTTATTTATTATTTTGGTGTACATTTTAATAGAAATAGAAAAATAGTATATAAAATGATGGACTATTTTGCATCTTTGTGATAAATTAGAAAAAGAAAAATGTGTATTCAACACAGATGTGATTTTCTTGTCATACTTGGTTTTATAACACTGCCACGTGGGGAAATGGGAGATGAAGCGCCAACAATACACCAAAACGGAACCAGCACTGCAAAGCGAAAAAAATGCGCCTCCAACATTGGCCGGGCGCTCGAAAGCCATGCATTTAATTCATAACCGACTTCCTGGATCAACTCGCCATTATAGGTTTCCTGTACCT
>CAZEZQ010000772.1:0-213 GCA_964516245.1 uncultured bacterium
TGTTTCCTTTGATGATATAGTTGTTTAGCGTGCCTGCGGTGTTTTCTAACAGTATGCCAGCTGTTTTTGCTTTGGGGGCAAAGACATTTGTGATTCGCATGCCTGTGAAGGGTTGGTCTTTTGAGATTCGAAATTGAATTCCGCTGGCGAATGATTTGGTTTCATCCTGCAGCACTACATTATCGATGTGGGTTTGATTGCAGTTTTCGAGAA
>CAZEZQ010000772.1:223-1701 GCA_964516245.1 uncultured bacterium
GGGCCTGCATACACGCGGCTCTCGATAGTGACATCCCGCAGGATTACCCCATCCGAGTCGCGGATGATGATGGGGGCGGTTTCGCCCGACATTAGTTTTGCTTCTTGGCGATCTTCCCGGCGCAGGCCGCGGCGTAAAGACACTGGGAAAGTTTCACCCTCTTGGCTGCGAATTCTGACGTTGTTTATGGTTAGATTCTTCACATTTTTGATTTGCATGGGGGTATAACACTGTTCGGCGGTGATATGGCTTAGGGTGAGGTTGGTGTGTTTTTGTTCGGTGGCCAGGGCGGTGCGGACGGCATACCTGCAGCGTTCTGCGTAGATATCTTCAAAGAGAACGTTGTGATTGAGAGGCCGGGGCCGGCCGTGGTATTGAAAATCGACCGCATAGAGGCATTTTTCGGCGTAGACCTTGCGCACCGTGATGTTTTCGCAGCCGTCGCTGACCTCGACCGCCCCGCGGAAGGGGCTGTTGTAACTCCGAATATTTTCTATCAACAAATTTCTATATTGTTTGACATGCTCGCCATCCAGCGAGACCACATCGCGGCCGTTGCCCCGGCCAATCAGATCGCGAATCACGCCGCCATCGACAATCCCATCTTCGCCGCTGCCAACCACAGAAACCCCGTCTTTGGAACTATTGACTAACAATCCCCGCTCCACCCGGAAGCGGTTGCCTTGGATAGAAATGAGCGGGGCGCGCTGGTCTTGATAGACAGTATCGATGTTTCCATGCAGTTCGAAATCGGAGATGGTTACATGGTCTGCCTTGACGATGAGGATCGAGGTGTCGCCCAGTTTCTCGGGCAAGCGGGCGTTTAGGCCGGATAGGATTAATGGTTTTTGAATTACGATCGGTTCTGAAACGGTAAGCGTAACATTGCGGTTGCACACAACTTGAGAATGAGGGGGAGCTGCATCGAGGGTTGCTTGAAGATCATTTTGCTGAAGGTAAACTGTTTTCGGGTGAGAATCATTTTCTTGGGCTGATGCAAGAGGGGAAGTTGTGAATTGGATAAGAGCGCCGAAGATCAAGATAATGAAAAAAGAATACATTTTTCTTTGCCGTTTCCGTGCATTTTCATTTCGTATAACCATGATTGACACTTTCTAATTTATGGAGAAATTTTTCTTACGCATTTTTTATATCATAGTATTCTTAAGATGTAACCGGCCAGTCATATGAAGTGAATTAAGAATTTAAATGATCATTTCATTCTTCCACCAATGAAATGGGGCCTGCGCGCCATGGCGTGGAGGTTGGGAGGCAATGTTATTAACCTAAGATCAAAATATTAAATTTTGATTGTTGAAATTTGCTTAAACAAGAGACCGGCTCGGCGGGAGTATGGCCTCACGCGACGGGTTGCAGGCAAGATGCCTGCATCACAAAATTGAACAGCTCAACAGGGAGGGCGAATCTCCTGATGAGCCGGTTTCTTGCAATACTTTTGATTCACCGACCAAGGCTCG
>CAZEZQ010000772.1:1711-3423 GCA_964516245.1 uncultured bacterium
GAAACATTAAGGCTCGGCGGGAGCCTCGCCCTCCCGAAACATTAAGGCTCGGCGGGGGAGCCTCGCCCTCCCATCAACCATACGGCTCGGCGGGAGCACGCCACGGCGCATTTGCAACCTCGCCCTCCCGGCGCGCATGCCCACTCTTGGGAGGGGAATTACTTCAGACCAACTATCTCAAGGTAAAACAACATTCGAGCCACTAAAATGTCAATTGAACGATTCTTGCATGTTCCCTATAAAAATAACAAAAAATATGGAACACTGAATTGGTGTAACCATTTAGCTATCTGAAAACATTTTTTATTTCGCCCATTTACAGGGCTAGGGGTTTTGTGTTTCTTTTTTCCAGGGGCGATTGCCCCTGGCTATCATATGACGCCCCCGTTGGGGCTGGAAAATTGGGGCTGGAAAGATTTTTTTTCGGCTAAATGGATACATCACATCTCCATATAACCAATAGGGCGTGTGCAGTGGATCTATAGCGACATACAAGCGTACAGGGAACAATCATGGCCTGGGATGATGTCTTGCTTAATTTTGTTCTTCTTCAAAGATATCCAGATCAAAAATTTCAGTCAGTGGCAGTTCGATGGCCTCAAGCGATTGAAGTGGGATCACGTCAACACCTGAGTAGGCTGTTCCTTTTGTATAGTGTCCTTCTTGGTCAAGGAGGTATTGCTCGACGTATTTGCCATCTTGATCAACGAGCAGGTACTCTTTCACACCAAATTTTTCATAAAGGGTTTTTTTGTCCCAGCGGTCCCGTTTGCTGGAGGCGGCGTTGGTAATCTCAATAACGAGATCAGGCGCCCCTATGACTCTATGTTCTTTCATTTTGTTTCGGTCGCAAACGACAAGTAGATCAGGCTGTACCACGTCGGAATCAGACAAGACAACATCGGTTGGTGCGGCATAAGGACGACATGGTTTTCCAAGAAGTTTGGTGGAAAGAATTCGAGACAGGTTCATCGAAATATCCTGATGGACCAGGCTAGGCGCGTGCGACATGTTGTAAGGCACACCGCCTATCAATTCCCAGCGCTCGCCGTCATCCCATTTCAAATAATCTTGGTAGGTATACTGTTGGTTTGGTTGTACGAGTGGCATGGCCTAGCCTCTTTCTTCAATAAATTTTTCTTCATTATAATGTAAAATCAAAAACATTTCAGGATAGAATCTGATTCGATCTGTTGGAAACGTTAGAACAACAAGAAATCTTCCATTAAATTATTGTATGATCTAAATTAAACATTGACATTGCCTAGCTGAGATTTATACTAAGTAAAAATGGAATCAATGGCTGTGAAGAGGAGTAGTAGGTTCATTTGAGGATACAGAGAGCCGGTGGGTGGTGCGAACCGGTTCCTCAGAGTGCTGAACTCGCCTCGGAGCTGCTTCCGCGAAGCCTCATTTGTATGGGGTAATAGTTGAAGCCGGGACGCGACCGTCACTCGCAGAATAAAGGGCAGCCTTGTTATGTTATTGATTGGCTGCTGAATCAGGGTGGTACCACGAGCGCAAACAACGCCTCGTCCCTGTTGAGGGACGAGGCTTTTTTTGTTTAAAGATTGCTTGTATTGGAACGCAGGCGGGGACGCCTGCAGTGGTATAAGTAGGCACAAACGTGAATCTTAACGAAATCAGGGGAGCCCGTATCGAAATTAAGCAGGCGGGGACGCCCACCAAGGCGCGTCTATGACCTGCGCTCC
>CAZEZQ010000773.1:0-3047 GCA_964516245.1 uncultured bacterium
TGCATTCAAGTGATTACGCGCAACTCCCGCATCAAAGAAGATACCGCCTTGGGGCTGGTGCTCTCGGTTTTTTTCGCCATTGGTATTGTCTTGCTTACGCAAATCCTGCATTCCGGTGGCGGCACCAAAGCCGGATTGGATAAATTTCTTTTCGGCCAAGCGGCCGCCATGGTCGGTTCTGATGTGAAAGTGATGACCCTATGCGCCGGATTGGTTACATTGTTCACGCTCGCGTTTTACAAAGAATTCAAAATGCTGTGTTTTGATCCAGGGTACGCGGATGGGCTCGGTTTTTCATCCAACACCTTGGATTTCATATTAAATATATTGATCGTATTGATCGTGGTAGTCGGTTTGCAGGCTGTGGGCGTGGTGTTGATGGTCGCCATGTTGATCACACCAGCCGCCGCCGCCCGTTTCTGGACCAACCGGCTCAACCGGATGATTGTTCTATCAGGTGCGGTGGGCGCCGCTTCAGGTGTATTGGGAACCTTTTTCAGCACCCTGGCGCCGCGGCTCTCTACCGGCCCATTGATTGTGTTATCCACCACTGTTTTATTTTTAATCTCGCTGTTCTTTGCCCCCAATCGTGGATTGGTATCGAAAATGATTCGCTTTCTTAAACTGCGAAAAAAGATTGCCCGAGAAAATATCCTGCGTTCGCTGTATGAATTATGTGAAATCGAAGGCCGTTGGGATGCCGCTTTTCCCCATTATCAAATCGCCGCCCACCGCAATCAATCGCTTCGCGACACTTCATGGAGTTTGCACGCATTGGAAAACGGCGGGTTGGTGGTTGGGCTGGATAACAAATACTCACTCACCAAAAAGGGATTAGAACAAGCCTATGGCATTGTGCGCAATCACCGCTTGTGGGAGATGTTTTTGATGCACGAAGAACAAATTGGGGCTGATCATGTCGACCGCGATGCGGACTATATCGAACACTTCTTACCCGATGAATCCGTGTATGAACTCGAAGAACTTTTGAAAGTGCATGGGCGCGATTTGAAATTGCCGCCCAGCGTGCACCCAATTGAATCTGTTGGAGCCTAAGAATACTTGCAGCGCAGGCGTCCCCGCCTGCCTTGCAATATAGAGTTTGGAGCCTAACCTCATGGAACTTTGGAGCGCCTTTACAATTATTCTAACCGGCTCGTTGGTGGCCGCCTCTTGCGCCCTGTTGGGTTGCTTTCTCGTGTTGCGGCGCCAGGCCATGCTGGGAGATGCCATCAGCCACGCCATTTTGCCGGGGATCGTCATCGCTTTTGTCATTAGTGAAAGTATGGGCTCCATATACATGCTGATCGGCTCGGTCGCCGTGGGGATTTTGACTACGTATATTATTCAGTTGCTCTCTGGAGGTGGCGTGCATCATGACGCCTCTATGGGCGTGACATTTACTTCGCTGTTTGCCTTGGGTGTGGTGGGGGTATCCACCATTGGCCATGGAGTGCACCTGGATTTGGAATGTGTGTTATACGGTGAAATCGCCTACACACCATTTGACCTGATCCTGATCAATGGCCAGTCGTGGGGTCCGCGATCGGCTTGGATCAATGGAGGTTTGCTTCTGTTCAATCTCGCCATCATTTCTTTGTTTTACAAGCAATACAAATTGTGTTCGTTTGACCCTGGCTTGGCGGCGGCGGTGGGGATTCCTGTTACCTTTTTTCATTATTTGTTGATGTCGCAAGTGGCGCTCACCGTGGTGGGGGCATTTGAAAATGTGGGGGTCATTTTGGTGGTTGCCATGATCGTCGCGCCTGCGGCAGCGGCGTATCTCATAACCGATTCGCTCTTCGTTATGCTGGTTCTGGCTGTTCTCAATGGGATCGCTTCGGCAGTGCTGGGTTATGCTTCTGCCACCTTGTTGGATTGCTCAATTGCTGGGGCTATGGGAACATCCGCTGGATTTATATTCTTCTTGGCCTTTCTCTTTTCGCCTTCCCATGGCCTGCTGAGCCGATGGTTGGCGCAGCTGCAACTGCGCCATCAGGTGGCCCAAGAAGATGTTTTGCTGTGGGCGGGGCGCCAATTGGAAACAGGAACCGGCCCTCGTTTCACGCAAACCGAGCTGATTCAATCAGACACGGCTCCCCGTGGAAAAGCCAAATCGGCTTTGAAACGTTTGCGAGAAAAGGGAGTGATTGAAAGTGATGACGACTCGTATACCCTCACGCAGAAAGGCAAAGAACACTTTCATGCGCTCATCAAACGGCACCGGATCTACGAAAGCTTTCTTGGTGAATTGGGGTATCCTGAAGACCATTTGCATGACCCCACCGACCGGGTGGAACACCACATCCCCAATGAAATAACCGAAGAGATGGATCGAGAGATTCATCATCCGCAGCAAGATCCACAAGGCAAAATCATCCCTCGTGATGAATAATTTTAATGGCAGCCTGCTGGACATCAAATTTTTGTCCATATGGTTTAGCTAAAGCTAAAAAAGGGAGAAATGGAATGAAAGCAACGATGAGTATAATAGTAGTTGGAATGATGTTGGCAGCATCTACAGGATGGAGCCAGAATTGGGAGGATACGATCGTAACCGACCGGCCCGATTTAACCGAGAGCAGCATTACTGTGGGGCAATATCGCTTTCAATTTGAGACCTCGTTTTTGTATGAACGCGTAACAGAGGGGCTCGACCAGAACATATGGTCAATGCCAACACTGTTGCGATATGGCCTTACGGATGATTTTGAAATCCGCCTAGAAGGGGATTGGTATACCAATCTGGAAATAGATGAACCCGGCGGTACTACAGAAGAAGGGTATTCACCTTTCTCAGTCGGATTCAAATATCATTTGAGTGATTTTGGAGGATCATGGAATACGCCGGATTCTGGGATTTTGGTGAATATAGGCATACCATCCGGTTCTTCGGTGTTCGATTCAGATGATGTCACCGGCGATATCAAATTATTGACCGAATGGGAACTTTCAGACCGTTGGGGGCTGGGAACCAATGTTGGGATTGGGTTGGATTATGATGACAACGGCGATCAATTTACATTTGGTACTGCTACAGCCGCATT
>CAZEZQ010000773.1:3057-3423 GCA_964516245.1 uncultured bacterium
TGGACCCCGCGATTCGGGAGTTTTTGGGAAGTGGCCTATCAAGGGCCGGAATCGAGTGAGAATAAACACGCAGTGATATTGGATACTGGAGTTACATATCTTTTGACACCAGATGCACAGGTGGATGTTGCTGTCGGCACTGGAGTTACGGGTGACACTACTTCTGATTTATTTGTTACGGCAGGTTTGAGTATGAGATTCTAACGTAAATCAAATCAAATGCTTGATTTCCTCTCCCCTCCTCAAGTTGGGGCCTACGCGCCAAAACTGGGAGGTTGGGAGGCTATGTCATTAACTTAAGAGCATCCCAACCGCCACGGCGGGCTATATCAAGATGAAACGAAAGTGCTTCAATAATGTTTGCTC
>CAZEZQ010000774.1:0-3415 GCA_964516245.1 uncultured bacterium
CTTCGAGATTGGGCTGCATGGCAATGCCGGCTTCTGTTTGCAGAAGTTTAAGAAGGTCGAAGGTTTGGTGGTAACAGCCCATCACAACATGCTGGCCGTTATCGATGCGGTCACCGGTTTTCCGGTCGGTGATCGAATAGGCGCGTCCGCCGAGAAATGATTTTTTCTCAAGCAGGGCGACTTGCAGTCCGGCACTGGCGAGTTTGACCGCGGCGGCAATCCCAGCAAAGCCGCCTCCGATTATGACGGCGTCGTAACCCATTGTTTGGCGAAGCTCCATCGGCTGCACAGCCAGGTGTGAAACGCAATTCGTCCTTTGTCGAAGTTGGGCACACGAATTCGCCGGCCAAAGACATTGTAGTCTTCGCGGTGAATGAGTTCGAGCAGTTTGTAATAGATCTTGCGCATAATCTCTGCCGGAAAGAGCAAATGCGCGTCTTGGGGTTCGAAGTGGTTCATGGCGGAGTGATAAAAGCCTTTTGCCCGTTCGTATTGAAAGCGCATCATTTCGACAAAGGCTTCGTTGTATTCGTGGTTGAAGATCTGTTTTTCGCTGTAACCGAAACGCTGCAAATCTTCGAGGGGGAGATAAATTCGCCCGTTCTCAGCGTCTTCTTTTACATCCCGCATGATGTTGGTCATTTGTAAGGCTTTGCCCAGATTTACCGCATATTCACGAGTTTGCGACGAGCGGTAGCCGAAAATCTCGATGCAAATCAACCCCACTACACTGGCTACGTGATAGCAATATTCTGAGAGTTCGTCAAAGGTTTCGTAGCGTTTTTTTGCGAGGTCCATCTCGCAGCCATCGATCAGGGCGTGGAAATGTTCTTTGGGGATATTGTATTTCTGCGCCACCGGAGAGAGCGCTATCATTATGGGATGGGTGGGTGTGCCAGCAAAACATTGTTCGAGTTCTTCGCGCCATTCATCCAACGCGCGTTTGGCCTCGCCTACATCTTCGATATCATCGACGATATCGTCGCTGTAGCGGCAAAACGAATACGCCGTAAAAATGGCGTCGCGTTTTTCTTTGGGCAGCAGCAAAAACGAATAATAAAAATTGGTTTTGCTCTGCCGGGTTATGTCGCGTGTGTGCTGATTATGATCCACCACCGATCACCATTCCCCTATGTATCAAACAATTTTTGATAGGCCTTGCGTTTGCCCTCAATGCGCCCCAGCGCCCGCAGCGCCAAAGCGATGAAATCCCACTTTCGCAGTTTGGGCCGCTTGGCAAACATATTGTAGTTATTTTTACGGTTGCGCGATAAAATTTCCATCCCACCCAGCCAAGTGAGCCGCAATTCTTGCGAGAGCGGCCATTTCACCAAATCGGGCAAGGGAAAGCCGTCATCCATTAACTTCCAGGTTCGTTGGCCCAGGCGAAACATAAGCTTTTGAAAGCGTTCGTCGTAAGTATGTTCGAACAATTCCTCTTCGGAATACCCTACGGCGCGCATTTCTTCTTGAGGGATATAAATGCGGTCTTTCTTCAAATCGATGGCGACATCCTGCCAGAAATTAATTAGCTGCAAACCCGTGCATATCTTATCTGAGCACTGCAAGCGTTCTTCATCAGTATATCCAAAGAGGTGCAGAATCAACCGCCCCACCGGATTGGCTGAATAGCGGCAATAGTCTTCGAGCACGCTGTCAAAGGTTTCGTAGCGGTTGACGGTCACATCGCGTTTGAAGGCGATCAGCAACCCCTGTAAAAGTTCTATAGGCAGTTTGTATGTTTCTGCTGTATGGGCCAGTGCGATGAAAATTGGGTTATCGGCATCGCCTTGATAGCAGGCCTGGAGTTGACGCTCCCAATCGTCGAGACATTCAAGCCGCCTGCCTTCGTATTCTTCTTCATCTGAAAAATCGTCTGAAACCCGAGCGAACGCGTAAATGGCATGTACATGAGGTCTCAACTGTTTGGGGATGAGCAGCGAGCCCACGGGAAAATTTTCGTAATGCGCATAGGTGAGTTTATGGCAATAGGCATACGATTCTTCTAACGACCACTGCTTGCCTTTGGGGTGATCGCCGAGTCCGTAGAGCCGATTGATATCGTCTAGAGTAAGAATTTGAGTATTCATAATTTATGAAGAATATCTTAACACGGAGAAAAATCGAGCGCCATAGATGGGGAGATGTAAGGAGCCATTAGTAATTGGTTGAGATCATTGAGGTGAGAAACATGGCTACAATACAAACCGCCATGCAAAGTCCCACTATTTGAATTTTCTTAAATTTTTTTATTATTTTGTTTTGCGTCATTGTTTAAACTTATAACTCGACTTATTGCCAAATATTAATCTTGTACCTGAGTATTCAGTTGGTTCATGGCTTGAGAATTTCGAATTGAGATATTGAATTTCTTTTTGGGTTAATTCACCGGCTTTTTTTTCTTGACAAATTGTCACAAAATTGTGACAATGGAGTATGACGAATGCCTGGAAAAACGTTGTATTTTTATCGTGAAGATGATGAAAGTGTTCCTTTATTGGATTGGCTTGAAAGTATCCCCAACCGGGCAAGATTGAAATGCTTGGCGAAGATAGAACGTTTAAAGGCTTTAGGTCATGAATTACGCCGCCCGGAAGGAGATTTGCTGCACGATCAAATTTACGAATTAAGGGCGTCCTTGCAGGGGGTTCATTACCGGATGCTCTATTTTTTTCATAGAGACATCGCTGTTGTGATTTCCCATGGGATTATCAAAGAAAAGAGAGTTCCTCTCAAGGAAATTGACCGCGCCATAGAACGTAAAAAGAAATATTTGGAGAACCCAGAGAAACACACATATGAGGAGACTTAATCATGGGGAAACGAAAACCAACCAAAGACGGCGTGGAAATTCTGCACCGCCGCTATATTGAAGGGAAACCTGAAATGCTCGCTCTTCTTGAAGAAGAAAGGGCGAATGCCGAAATCGCACAAAAAATTTATGATTTGCGGCAAGAAGCGGGACTGAGCCAGCAGGAATTGGCCGATTTAATCGGAACAAGCCGTACGGCAATCACACGGCTGGAAGATGCGGACTACGAAGGCCATTCACTTTCCATGCTACGACGTGTTGCGGCAGCCTTGAATAAAAAGGTGCAGATTGAATTTGTACCCATGGCAAATCAGGCTAAGGCATCCAAATTGCATCCTACCCGCTAGGGCATCACAATTCCTTGACGATAATCTGCTCGATGAACACATCGGATTCTTCCGACGCGTCATAGCGGAGTTCTTCTTCCTGGATGAATGTGACCCGGTGGGAATGTTTGCCAAGTTGAATCGGGCAGCAATGACGGCGGTGGTTGATCATGAAAATAGGAATGAAGCGCTTTACCAGACTCAATAATTTGTGACTTATGTATCAAACTGTACTTGAATCTGCTTCTCTTTCAACTTTTTCAATTCAAGAATCGCC
>CAZEZQ010000775.1:0-2370 GCA_964516245.1 uncultured bacterium
AAACCAATGCCCAATCTTTCCGTTTCGCCGACTCAGGAGACGGTGAATTAATTCTCTTTGAAGGCGATCAGCGTGTGTTGGTCTATTTATATGGGATGCAAAGCCATCCTGAGGCCCCATCCAGAACCCGCTCATCATACATCCATCCGCTTTACGGTCTCGATGGCGAAATTCTCACAGACGATTTCCCCAAAGACCATTACCACCACCGCGGCGTGTTTTGGACCTGGAAACATGTCTATTGGAACAATAAAGAATTCGATTTTTGGACCCTCAATCAAGATGGCGTCCGGCAAAAATTTGAGAAATGGCGCTTTCAAACCATCAAAGGAGATACCGCCAGTTTTGGAGTGGACAATGGTTGGTATGTAGGTGATACCCGTGTCGTCGATGAAAAGGTAGATATCACCGTTCATCCCGCGGGCCGCATTGGCCGCGCCATCGATGTCAAAATATCTCTCAATGCCGTAGACAAAGATGTCACCTTGCAAGGCGCGCACGGCAAAGGCTATAGCGGATTCGGGATACGTTTCAATGAATTCAAAGACTTAAAGATCACCACATCTTCCGGCCTGCACACGATGGATTCTCTGCGAGTACGCAGCCGTTGGGCCGATTACTCCGCTATTGTGAAAGGACACCACTCTGGGATCAGCACCTTCATTCATCCCAGCCATCCCGATTTCCCCCCAGGCTGGTTCCTGCGCCATTACGGCTATTACGGGGTTTGCTGGCCCAGCCTACAAAAATACACTTTAAAGAAAGAAGATCCACCAGTGGTTTTGCAATATCGCATGTGGGTGCACCGCGGTGATGCCGAAGCCGGTGAAGTCCGGCAGGCGTTTGACGAGTATTACGAGGAGACCACAAAATGAAAATCATCGTTACCGGCGCTAGCAAAGGCATCGGCAAAGGGATCGCTGCCGTGCTCGCGCGCGAAGGGCACGATGTGGGACTGATGGCTCGAACAGAAGCCCTTCTCAACGAGTTGAAAGATGAACTGAGCCAATACGGTGGGACCATCACCGCCGTTCCAGCCGATTTGCGTAATTATGATTCAGCCTCAAAAGCGGTAGAAAAAGTGATCCAGGATTTGGGTGGAGTGGACGCCCTTATTAATAATGCCGGTATCGTGCTGATTAAGGATGTATGGAACATCTCCATCGAAGAATGGGATGATATGATTGCCACCAATGTAAACGGCCTTTTTTATTGCACCCGCACTGTTCTACCCCATCTTAAAAAACAAGGCCGCGGCCATATCATCAACATCTCATCCATTTCAGGACGTGTCATGTTACCTGGCGGCAGCGGCTACGCCGCCAGCAAATTCGCGGTCAGCGGCTTCACCGAATCGATCTTCCAAGAAGTCCGAGACGCGGGCATCAAAGTCACTCTGGTCTACCCCGGCTCGGTAGACAGCGCCTCCCACCGTCACGACCCCAACCAGGACACTTCCTGGAAAGTCCCCCCCGAAGACGTAGGCATTGCCTGCCTGAACATCCTCACCGCTTCCAAATCCACAGTAATCAGCCAACTCGAAATCCGCCCCATCAACAGGCCGCCTAAAAAGTAACATGGGCCATTCGCCGTGGCGAATTCGACCCATCTAAGTAGGATGGGTCACGCCGTCTGACCCATCATAAAAGGTCAGTCAGAAGCATTTATATCCGCGCTCTTATGTTGGAAAGCCATTCCAGCAATGAACCCGCACAAACACACAATCGCAAAGGTTGGCAATAGTAAAATCAAGGAGGGTGCAAACGGCAATATCAAGGTTTCATCTTCTACAATAGGGACACCAGTGAGCCATGCGGCACCCTGTTTCAATTGCAATATATTAAGGAACAAAAATAATACAATCAAAAACAATACCGTAGTTGGAATAAAAGGAAATTGGTTGTTGTAAATCCAACGAATGCAAATTGCGAAAGGAAGAATTAACAAAACGAAATAATAGGGCCATGCAAACGGGCTCAGAATGGTGCTCAAGCTGATGCTCAAGGCGAACGCCAAATCCCAATTAGTGCTTCTCCATATCACTACAATTGAAAAAATTCCCATAATTAGTGGGATTACCATACTGAAGATATCACCCAATGTTTCTGATGGATAAAGAGGTTGAATTACGATATCCAATCGGCTGGGTATAGTATCCCCAACAGTTTCAAACATTCTTCTACCAATCATCCATAAAGAATGATTGAAAGGGCTGTCTTGATAGCGCTGAGCAATTTCAGGCAGTACAGTGGTATAGTGTTGAAATAGTTGTTGAAAACCTACTATATATCCAGTAATAAAAATTCCTGTAATTGCTGTGACTCCACTCCACACAATGAGTTTATAATTTCGAAAAAAGAGAAACACAAC
>CAZEZQ010000775.1:2380-3411 GCA_964516245.1 uncultured bacterium
TGATGAGTATACCATACGCCCACCAATAGCAGCAAAAGGAGGCTATGCACTTGGCCATTTGTGAGTTCATGGATTACAGGAAACCACCCCTGCAGCCCCAACAGTACAAGAAGCCATACGCGAGAAGAAACATTCAGCTCCATCCTTTTTCCAATCAGGAAAAGGCTGAAAAACAGACAAATGTTTTCCAAAACAAACCAAAACAATTTCGCGTGCGTGTATTCCAGATATGAGAGAGGAAACAACATCAACGCCATCGATGGAGGATGAGGTGATGGATGCTTGAAAATCGGCTCAACCGACTCTCCAACATATTTTTCAGCCAATTCATTAAGCGGAGAGGCAATGTCGGTTCCAAAGAACACCGCCTTGGTTAAAGCGTAAATGGCAATAAAGTCTTTTTCGTAAATATTCTCTAAATAAAACGATTTAAGTTCATAGGCAACAAAAGAGCCCAATCCATTGAGTAATAAAAATATAATAAAAAACAATCGAACCGGTTTGTAATACGGTGATTGAATAAGTTGATGATATAAAGAATGGTTGTTGGGAATAGGTTCATTCATTATGTGGGTATTTTAAAGAGGCGTATAGAAAAATGAAGGAAATGAATCAATTGTGATAAAGATAATTAAGTGGAGTTTGTGGTGGCGTGTTCCAATGAACAAATTATTCGTTCTCTGTGCGCCATAATGGTATAGATAAGCCGCAAAAATTCCAATCCAATACATATCAATGATAAGGTCTGTAAATATCCATTAAAGCCGATGATTGCTGATAATTTCACGATGAAGCCAAATGATGTGTACATTAACAAAATGTGTAATGGAAATAAAACATAATAGATATACGGGAACCATGATTTCTTTAGAATATGGGCATAAGCAGAGGGTAGGAGAGAAAACAGAAAAAATAAACGCAGTGAATATTCTAAGATAAATAACGGCGGATTCACTAAATAGACATTGCTTAAATATATAAGAATTTGTGACATATAACTTACAAATATAACGAAATCAAGCAATCCAAAT
>CAZEZQ010000776.1:0-3410 GCA_964516245.1 uncultured bacterium
GTTTGAAAACTATGTCAAACTAAACCGCAAGGTCCCGCAAGAAACCCTGCTTTCGATCATGAATCTCGAAGATTCCTCCCGGCTATCTGACAGCATTGCGACTCACTTGTCGATCAAAATCTCCGACAAACAAAGACTTCTATCAAGCACCAGCCCGGCCAACCGCCTTCGCATGCTCTCTGAAATTTTGGGGCAAGAACTCGAAATTTTGGAGATGGAGCATAAGATCAAAAGCGAAGTGCGCAAAAACATGGAGCAATCGCAAAAAGAATATTATTTGCACGAGCAAATCAAAGCGATTCAACGTGAACTGGGCAAAGAGGGTGAAGGCGGTGAAGATTGGAGCAAATACGAAAAGAAAATCAAACGCGCGAAAATGAGCAACGAAGCACAAGGCAAAGCGTTTGAAGAATTAGACCGCCTGGTGAATATGCCGCCCCTTTCACCTGAAGCCACCGTCGTGCGGAACTATCTCGATTGGCTTTGTGATTTGCCTTGGTCGAAATCAACAAAAGACATTTTGGATGTTAACAAAGCGGAGAAGATTCTGAATGAAGACCATTACGGGCTTGAAAAAGCCAAAGAGCGCATATTGGAATATTTGTCGGTGCGAAAGCTGAAACAAAGCCAAAAAGGACCGATAATTTGTTTTGTGGGCCCTCCCGGAGTCGGGAAAACCTCACTGGGGCGCTCTATCGCCCGCTGTATGAACCGCAAATTCGTGCGAATTTCACTGGGTGGGGTTCGCGACGAAGCCGAGATTCGCGGCCATCGCCGAACCTATATCGGTTCGATGCCGGGGCGGATCATTCAATCGTTAAAAAAAACCAATTCCAACAATCCTGTATTTCTTCTTGATGAAATCGACAAAATGAGCATGGATTTTCGGGGCGACCCTTCGTCTGCCCTGCTTGAAGTTCTCGACCCTGAGCAAAACCACACCTTTAGCGATCATTATCTCGAAGTGGAATTTGATCTTTCAAAAATTATGTTCATCGCTACCGCCAATGTGGTCCACACCATCCCCTCTGCCCTTCATGACCGGATGGAAGTCATTGAGATTCCCAGCTACACAGACGACGACAAATACCACATCGCCAAAGAATTTATTATTCCCAAACAAATCAAAAATCATGGCATCTCCCGTTATAATCCCAAATTCAGCAAAGACTCGATATTGCGTTTGATTCGCGATTACACCCGCGAAGCTGGAGTGCGGAATATGGAGCGCGAATTCGCATCGGTTTGCCGAAAACTCGCCCGAAAAGCAACCACCAAGAAACTGAAAAAGAGCACCAACATTTCACCCACAATGATCAACGATTTGTTGGGTGTTCCTAAATACCGTGAAGAACCCTATGGACGGGAAAATGGCATCGGCTGCTGTACTGGCCTGGCGGTCACCAGCACCGGTGGTGAAATTATGCCGATCGAAGTGACAATCATGCCGGGAACAGGCAAGTTAACCCTAACCGGCAAACTGGGCGATGTAATGCAAGAATCGGCCAAAGCCGCGCTTAGCTTTGCGCGAACACGCTCTCGGGAATTGAATCTGGAACGTGATTTTTACAAAACCTTCGACATTCATGTTCACGTGCCTGAAGGGGCGATCCCCAAAGACGGTCCGTCGGCAGGCATTTCAATTGCTACAGCATTGATTTCTGCACTTACAGGAAACGCAGTGCATGAAAAAATCGCGATGACCGGTGAAATCACTTTGCGCGGAAAAGTATTACCGATTGGTGGAGTGAAAGAAAAAGTGCTGGCAGCCCATCGCAATGAAATTCCCCTGGTTATTTTGCCTGAAGCCAACCGCAAAGACATTCCCGATATCCCCAAAAATGTGTTGGAAGACATTGATATCCGCTTTGTTTCAGATATGCGCGAAGTGCTCGAACTCACATTGGAAAACAGTGATCATGCATTGAAGCGCGCCGGTTGAGCGAGTTGTTTCAATTGTGTGTAGATCATGAAATCTTGAACAATGAAAAGGGAAGGCGAATGCGCCTTCCCCTTTTTGCCGCTATATCCACCTTATTAGGCATAAGGATCGTCCGATTCTTTTTTGTCTTCGCCTTCATCTTCATCCATATCGAAAGTGGAACCGAAGGTATCTGTGCTGGATGTAGATGGTTCTTCTTCATCAAACGATAACGAAGAGGCTGCAGAAGACGAACTCACAGTCGAGCGCCGGCCGCGCCGGCCAGCAAATTGCTTCATAATAATATACAGCAAATACAGAATGATGAGTCCAAGAATTACAACCACCGGCCAGAAAATATAGGGATTCGTTCTCGCATAGATATGCAAGTTCACCATCGCGGGTGTGGGGTCGACATTGCCTGAAACATCGATGGCGCGAACATAAACGTTGTAGCCCCATGAGTAAAACGAGAGAGGTTTGCTGAGGGTCCAGATTTGGCCAGAGTTGGTCATTTCATTCCAGTCTCCTTCGTCACCGACGCGGTATTCGTATCGGGTGGGTTGAATCGGTTCGGTTTCATCCGGCAACCGGGAATCTTCGGCGGTCAGTTGAATTAACGGAAAATTCCCGGAGTATTCTTTGTTGAAGGCAGCATTGGTTTCGGGAGGGGTTCGGTCAATCACGAAGTTTTGAGTTTTTCGCGGGGTTGTATCGCCCGAAACCGCCACTCCCCATACTTCCAATTCATGCCGGCCTTCTTCCAAGCCAGACAGATCGATAGAGGTTTCTTGCCCCAATTCTACAGGTTCACGATTGTCTAATTTGTAGTAAGAGGAAATTGAAACCGGATTGCCTTTGTCATCCTGGGCAGACCAACTGATGGTCACGGTTTCATTGTTGCTAAATTTAGGGGGATCGCCTTCCCAAACGATACTGAGACCGACATCAACGGTAACCTGGCACTCGGCTGGGGTGGGCTCAACATTGTCCCTCAAGTCTTTGGTGCGAATGCGCAAGGTGTGTGGCCCGTTGGAAAGGTATTGAAAGGTATGTTCTTGGCCTTGTTGGTACGGGGTCCACTCGCCATCGTCGACCTGAGCTTGATATTGCAATTGATCGGAAGGATCGTTATTGTCGTCACCCACAAACGCCAAGGTTACGGATCGCGTTTCAAGGATATTATTGGGATCGGGCTTTTTGGTGATTTTGGTGTTAGGAGCAACGTTGAAGGTATTAAAATCAAATTCAGCAGGAGGGTCTTGAATATTTCCCGCAACATCCTGGGCACGCACGCGAAACGTGTATTCACCGTCTTTGGGAGCCAAAATGGAGGCTTGAGTATCGGACTGGATGGATGACCAGGTATCTGTATAAGTATACGAATATTGCAAACGGTCGGTGGCGGAAATGTTGTCTTCTCCCAACCAACCAAAGGTAATGGTTCGGTCATCCACATCGGGAGTGGTGGGCAAAATAATTTCGGAAA
>CAZEZQ010000777.1:0-1115 GCA_964516245.1 uncultured bacterium
AGGGTGGCGCCGAAAGTGACCATCCATTTTGAAAACCAACTGTATCCGGGGTTCGAAACTTCTACACCAAACATGTTGGAAAAAGAATTAGCTATCCAAGCCAAAGCAAGAAAAGGGAGCCATGCGAACCCCGTTCCAATCGGCCAATCGTTGGCAGGATACCCTTTTTGCGTTAAATATAACTCGTGAATGGCGAAAGGGAAATTTTCGTATTCGTTGGCGAAACAGTAATCCAGATCATAGAAAAACGAATGAGCCACTGAATAATAAAAGGCCAAATCAGGCGGTGCGATGCGAACAGTGCCCACAACCAATAGAAAGAATGAAAAAATTATAAAGAACCAATATTTGGCTGAGAGGTTCATACTGTAACTTCCATACTCTAATTTCAAATCTTGACATCAGTTTAATACCGCATATCTTTCATAGAAGGAGATGGTTCAGGAAAGATAATCCGGCAAAAAGTAAAATCCAGCATTTTGATGTACCACATCTTGAAGCGCAGGCGTCCCGCCTGCTCTATAATAGTTGCAGGCGAGGACGCCTGCGCTCCAAAAAGAGGATCGTCAGGAAAAGGTATGTGGCGCTAGAGCATAATATTTAATTTTTATTTGATTGTCCCCACTACAATAATTTTCATCACAGTCGAAATGCTTATACATCCAGAGTTCCTGTATCTACATTCTATTCAAGTACTTAGTTCTTGATTGTACGTTGAATCGAAGCATGATGTACAGTTTTGTATGCGGCATCTACGTACGTTGACAGAGGAAAAACCTGGATATACATTTACTATTCTGCTTTTTTCAAGAATCTGAGACACTTGTCTTGCGGCACAACTTTAAGTTACCCCAAAGGAGAGAGACTGACCATGCAGAGGGTCCCCGTTTGGAAAATTGTAATCATCCTTTTGATCATTGCTTTGTCCCTCTGGATATTGATGCCCACCATCCAGTTTTATTCGATCGATCCATATTACCGTGGTATCGGGAAAACACCGAAACAAATTGAATTGGAAGAAAAACGGGATCAAGGGGAAGGAAGCGTACTGGAACTTGAAAACCAAATTCGCGCGGAAGAAGAATATTTATCTTATCTGCGTGATAACAGCATCC
>CAZEZQ010000777.1:1125-3395 GCA_964516245.1 uncultured bacterium
TGCACCTTGCTATGGAGATCGATCAAGAAAAATACCAGCAGCAATTGGAAGCGGATGACACAAAAACAGAAGAAGAAAAAGAATTTGCCCGCCAGATGGCCTTAGACACAGCGGCCCTGGTTATTGAAAACCGGGTCGACCAGTTCGGAGTGGCTGAGGCCGCAGTGATCAAACAACCGCCGGATCGTTTGATTTTAGAAATGCCGGGCTATGGAGACCCTCAGGCGGTTGAAGAACTGGTGAATGCCGAAGCGCAACTGAGTTTTCATCTGGTTCAAGATGCGCAGATGCTTGGGACATTAATTACTGATATCGATGCGCTCGTGGCTGAGAACTTTCAAAATCTGTTGGTTGATGAAATTCCTTTCCCCAATGCCGGTGTAATTT
Source organism: uncultured bacterium (assembly GCA_964516245.1). Taxonomy (GTDB): domain Bacteria; phylum Hinthialibacterota; class Hinthialibacteria; order Hinthialibacterales; family Hinthialibacteraceae; genus CAZEZQ01. The sequence goes on from CAZEZQ010000777.1 coordinate 1,513, forward strand.
GCGTTCGACTGCAGAATGTGGATGTAATAAACAGCATACTAGAACGTGAGCAGGTAAATAGCCTGATTCCCCCCGCAAGTACATTAAAATGGAGTGAAACCAAGCAACCGGAAGGGATTTATAATTTTGAACATAAATACCTCTATTTGTTGAAAGAAAAGCCTGAAATCACCGGAGCCAATTTGGCCAACGCCAGGGTTCAACTGGATCCAATGACCAATCGGCCGGAAGTCTCGTTGACGTTTGATCCGGAAGGCACGCGTATTTTCAGACGAGTGACAGAACAAAATACCGGCCGCAATCTGGCCATTGTGTTAGACAATCAAGTCTATTCCGCCCCACGAATCGATGTACGCATCCCGGATGGACGGGCGCGCATTACGGGCATTGGCAATTTTGATGAAGCGCGCCATGTAGCTGTGGTGCTTCGCGCAGGGGCATTGCCCGCGCCATTGAACGTTGTTGAAAGCCGGGTTGTGGGTCCATCTTTGGGGATGGATTCGATTCAATCGGGGATATCTTCGGCAATTATCGGTGGGATCATTGTTTTGATATTTATGATTGTGTATTACGCCCTGTGCGGTGCGATTGCCGACTTTGCTGTGATATTAAATCTATTTTTTCTTTTGACCGCTATGTCGCTATTCCAGGCAACTCTCACATTGCCCGGCATCGCAGGTGTGATTCTGACCATTGGGATGGCGGTGGACGCGAATGTTTTGATTTTTGAACGCCTGCGTGAAGAAAAACATAGCAAGCGTGTGAAAACGGTCACATTGCTACTTGAAAAAGGCTATGGGCGAGCCTTTATGACGATTTTCGACGCCAACATCACAACACTCATCACCGCCTTGGTTCTCTTTCAGTTTGGAACGGGTCCGATTAAAGGTTTTGCGGTTACGTTGTCGTTGGGGATTATCATTTCCATGTTTACAGCGATATTTGTCAGCCGCGTGATTTTGGATACCATGAACGCCTATGGGATGGAAAAACTATCCACCGGCACTTTTTCGGTATTTGATGACGCCAAATATAAATTTCTAGAAAACTACAAAATACCCATGACCGTCACGGCTCTCCTTGGGCTGATCGGGTTTGCCTATTTGGTGGTCACTTGGGACGACCATAAGGGAATCGATTTCGCGGGTGGGGCGGAACTGGTTGTTGAATTTCAAGAATCTACCGATGTACAGAATGTGCGTGATGCCCTGTCTCAGCAGGGATATCCAAACGCGGTGATTCAACAAGTGCTGGGTGAAGAAAATCAAATGTTGATTCGCGTGGCTCAAGATGTTGTTGATTCTCCCGATACTCTTTTTGAATCTCTAGAGACCGCACTGCCCGGCAAGTCACCAACTATGCTGCAAAGCAATACTGTGAGTTCGAAAGTAGGTTCTGAATTGCTTTTGAAAGGGATCTACTGCATATTGTTCGCCAGTGTGGGGATCTTGCTGTATATCACCGCCCGCTTTGAGTTCCGTTTTGCAGTAGCCGCGGTGGCGGCGTTGTTTCATGATTTGTTCTTCACATTAGCGATGTTGACAGTAATGCAGGTTGAGTTCAATCTACCTATCATAGCGGCGTTGCTAACGGTGTTGGGGTATTCACTGAACGATACCATTGTTGTATTTGACCGGATACGCGAAAATTACACATCGTCAATTTTGAATTTCCGGGATATGGTGAATCTAAGCATCAACCAGACATTATCACGTACTTCGGTTACCTCGGTTACGACATTAATAGTATTGATAGTCATGTTCTTCATCGGCGGCCGTGTCATACACGATTTTTGCTCAACGTTAATTATAGGGATTGTGATCGGGACCTATTCATCCATCTTTATCGCCAGTCCGATCTTGTTGATGATGGGTGAAACGCCT
>CAZEZQ010000778.1:0-3390 GCA_964516245.1 uncultured bacterium
CTTTACGATATATTGTGTGGCCATTTTCTGGATCGGACTTTTTGCCGGGTTGTCAGTAAAGAGAAATCAAATAAATCAGGAGGTATGTAAATTATGAAATGGGTAAAAGCTGCACTTGTAGGTGCATTGGGTAGTTTAATTATGTTCATTGTGATGATGATCGGTATTCATGGAACCGGCATCGCGCCGTTCAATCAGCCGCCGTCGGCTGCCTTTTTGCAAGCGCTGGGCATGAAGGTGGGTCCCTTGCCGTTGATCCTGCATTTTGTATACGGCATGTTTTGGTCAATAATTTTGGTAGCTTTATTTAAGCAGGGTGCGAATCTCGCCAAAGGGATCGGTCTCGCCCTCGTTTTGTGGTTGATCATGATGGTAGTCTATTCGCCGATTCTCGGTTGGGGGTTCTTCGGCATTGGCGGCGCCGGCCATCAACTGGATGCCAGCGACCCGCTCTATCTTGGCTCGGGCGTGAAATACATCGTCGCTACATTGGTGCTGCACTTGATTTACGGCGGCATTATCGGTTGGTTGAACCCTTTGTGGATTCACTTTGAAAGCCGTGAACAACAGCCCCAAGCACAACGCGAAGAACACATGGCCAGTACATAATTTCAAATTCAAATTCATATCCATATCATTTCATTGAATCAAAAAAGCGGTGAGAGTGATCTCACCGCTTTTTCTTAACACTATATTTTGTAAATCCACTCTACAGAACTGTGAAGTTTCTACACATTTGAAATGTATATCGGGCTGTTTTGGCATTGTAGCGAAGAATGGTGAAATACCCAAAAACAAAAATTCAGTAATTTCAACATACTACATTCACATTTTCCTTTAATCTCTTGGCATTTTGATTGCAAATTCACTAATAAAAACCTGAATAAGAAAGAAGGAATGTTCGATGCAAATACCATTGGATGTGACCTTTCGAGAAGTTCAAAAAACAGAAGAATTGCAGAATTTGATTGAAGAGAAGGTGGAAAAACTCAATCGAGTGTGCGGCCATTTGGTGCGCTGCCGTGTTGTTATTGAGCAGCCGCAAAAACATCAGCGCAGTGGAAGCCCCTATGCTGTACGCATTGAAACCACGCTGCCACCCGAACATGTGGTGGTCGTGAAACGGGAAGCGGGAGAAGGAAATATGCACGACCCCCTGAGCACTGTGATACGCGATGCATTTAATGCGGCAGAACGGAAATTGAAATCACAAGTGCACAAACAAAGAGGGGAAATTAAACGGCACGATGAAGATCAAGTTCAAGCGGTTGTAACCCGGCTGTTTCCAGAAGAAGGGTATGGCTTCTTGATCACACCCGATGAAAAAGAAGTATACTTTCATAAAAACAGTGTTCTGCACAACCGCTTTAACGACATGAGAGAAGGCACGGGTGTGCGTTACCAAGAAGAACTCGGCGAGAAAGGTCCGCAAGCTTCAACAGTAGCGATTGTGGATCAACCAAGTTATTAAAAGACAATTCGGCAAAACTCTTTTTTGGAGCGCAGGTCATAGACGCGCCTTGGTGGGCGTCCTCGCCTACATCATTATTATTTAGTGAATTTTAGATGCCTGCATTACTATATATTGTTTGCCCGTTTTCTGGATCGGAATTTTTGCCGGTTTGTCAGTATTACATAAAGTTTGAAACTGAATACAGTTACAAGCTCCAAGGTTCGCGATGGGCGCGGGTGACTTTATCATTCGCGCCTTTATCGCCTATGATTTGTTCGTAATTCGGGTCCCAGATCAAATCGCGGCCTACTTGTAATGCGATATTGCCTAAATGAGCAATGGTTATTGATCGGTGCCCGGTTTCGGCAGGACAGATGGTTTCTTCGCGGGAAATTGCACAATCCACAAAATTTTTGGCATGGTCATCACTTTTGTAGAGATGAATCTCGTCTTCACCGATTTCAGAATTATAGATTTCATCTGAAGAAGCTTCCTGCTTGCCCCGGTTGGCCCATACCCATCCGTCTGAGCCTTCAAATTTGACCCCACCACGCTCTTTGTTAGAAATGATCAACTTCACACCCGATTTGTAGATGCATTCAAAATAATATTCGGTAGCGGTATTGTAAATCGGATGTTCGGCAAATTTTCCTCCCGCATTTTTTATGATGATGGGACCGGTATCATCGGTATCCATCCCCCATTGGGCAATATCGGGATGATGTCCGCCCCAATCTGTGATCTGGCCGCCGGAATAGTCGAGGTTCCATCGGAAATTCACTCCAACCCGGGCGGGGCAATAATAGGCTTCAGGAGCAGGGCCAAGCCAGGTGTCGTATTCGAATCCTTCCGGCACTGGTTCGGGATCAGTCAGATGGGCGGTTTTACCAAAATCGGGGATACCGCCCGGCAGGCCACAGCGAACGGTATGGAGCTTTCCAATCCTCCCGTTACGAACCAATTCACATACCCGCCTGAAGTTCACATCCGAACGTTGTTGGCTTCCAGTTTGAAAAACAACATTATTGGCGCGAACCGCTTTTACGATTTCACGGCCTTCATTGATGGTTAATGCAAGGGGCTTTTGGCAGTAAATATCTTTTTTGGCGTTGGCTGCGGCAATCGCAATCAGGGCATGCCAATGATCGGGTGTGCCAATATATATGCAATCAATATCCTCCCGTGCAATGACCTCCCGGTAATCAACGTAGGCATCACAAACTTTTCCCTCATAAAATTGATCTACTTTGCGCCGGGCAGGTTCTCGTCCACGGGCGGTATTGTCCCAATATCCCGGCCCTTATTTGTTGACATCACAAACCGCAACAACCTTTGTGCGTTCATCACGAAGAAAAGGGTCTAACCAATTATATCCATTGTTTCCTGTACCAATAAAACCAATTGTTAATCTTTCGGTTGGTGAATTTTCTCCCAAAACTGTTGAAGGAATCAACATTGGTGCCGATGCTGACGCAATTATGCTCATTAAGAAGGAACGGCGGTTTGAATTTTGAGATGTCATGTTTTTTTACCTTGTAAAAGAACTTTCATGAAGCTTTTAACGTAGCTGGTATGTCTAACGTAAAATAAAGGATTTTCCCTACTATTATTTATTGGAATCTATTTTATTATTATATACATCTACTTCAATGTAAAAATTAAAATAATTCAGATAAAAAATAAGGATTCTCCCTACTATCTTAAATTCTTAACGGCTTTATCATAAATTTACTGATTTGGAAAAAATGGAAACATTTAGATAGAAAATAAGGAATCTCCCTACTATCTTAATTGCTTAAAGCCCTTATCATAATCTTAGAGAAAATAATAAGAAAATTCAATCGATGGTTTGGGGAGTTTTTGAATAGTTGAAAATTTAATTGGATAAAATTTAGAAAATTGATCATATTTTTCAAAATGAAAAAGAACTTTTATTT
>CAZEZQ010000779.1:0-3389 GCA_964516245.1 uncultured bacterium
CCGGCTCGGCGGGAGCCTCGCCCTCCCGCTTAAGTTAATGACATTGGGTTAGGAGAGGGTTAAGAGTATTGCATGTCATATCCTTTTAACCCTCTCCTAACCCCTCCCAATTTTGGGAGGGGAATTATTTCAGTTCGCTGATCTATTGCAGTTTTTTTATTGAAAAGTACCTGGGGAGGAGAACTTTTTTATTCTGTTGTTTTGCTTGCGGTGAAGAGCGAGTAAATCCAGCACTCTTGTTTACATGATGATTGTTAAACAGGATGCAATAAATCACAGAGGTGTATTCAGTGAAAAATTTCGATTCTCTTCGCGTCCCCAAATATGTCCAGTTAATGATTCGTTTGAAAGAACAGATTGAAGAAGGCAAACTCAAAGCCGGTGAACCCCTTCCCACACGTGATAAACTTATGCGTGAAAATGGCCTGAGTTTGAGCACCGTTACACGCGCGGTCACAGAGCTCGAACGGCAGGGATGGTTAATTTCTCGCCAGGGCAGTGGCACCTTTGTGTGTCAACGTTCTCCAGGCCAAGACGAAGAAACAGAAGAAGCCCCCACCGTCGCTTTGCTTTTGCCGGTCGACCGGCCCAAATCACAAGAACTCGTAAGCGAATTGGTTTGCGAAGCGCGCGAGCATAATATCAACATTGTGGTTATGTATTCTCCCAACGATGAAGATATGGAACTAAACTATGCCCGCATTCTTCTCGAAAAAGACGCCAAAGCGCTCGTTTGGTTTCCTGTTGAGCCCAAACGCCATGTGAGTCCCGCCTCATTGTTTGGCAAAAATCAACGGCCAGTAATTATTGGTGAAAATGTGACCCATCAACTTACCGGCCCTTGGTATTGCATTCGCACAGATTATCACAGCGGCACCAAGAATGCATTAAACCACTTACTCGAGTTAGGGCACCGGCGTATCGCTTATACCGGTCCAAAGGGCAACGATTTTGATTTTGGCCCCAAAGTAGAACGTTGGAATGCGTACCGCCAAACCATGAAAGAAATGGATTTATGGAAACCAGACGAATTATATTTTCCTCCATCCATTTTCCGCGAATGGCATCTTCATGCCGGCCGCATTGCTCCAATTTTTCAGAGTCAGTCTGCTCCAACGGCGATTATCGGGTATGATGATACGATTGCGCTTGAAGCCATGCGCGCTATGCGGTCATTAGGATTAGAAGTTCCACGGGATATAAGTGTGGTTGGCCATGGTGATTTTTCCAGCGGCCATTATTCCTATCCCCGTTTAACCACGGTTTCTCCATCCTGTTCTGAATATGTAGATCAGGTGGTTCGGTTCCTCAAACGATTGATCGATACAGAAGAAATTGAAGAACAAAATGAAGAGCAGCGTGAAATCGTGGTTTCTCAAAGCCTTTTGGTTCGTAAATCAACCGGCAATGCTGACAAAATGATCCCTGCAGGGAATTCATGACACCCGCGTTGAATAGCAAAATATTGTTGAATAGCAAAAACTCAGGGGTTGGTGCAATCCAACCCCTGACTTCATTGAACACTATTTGATTATTATTGTGGTGCGGGCATCCTTGCCTGCATGGTTATACATATCTTGTGGTGCGGACATTGCGGACGTCCTGTCTGAACCCACATTTTGTGCAGGCAAGATGCCCGCACCACAAATAGAGAACTTTTGCCTGCTCATCATTTATTGTGCCATTGCGCGCTGTAATACTTCTTTCATCTGTTCTTCCAACCAGATTTTGCGTATGGCTTCTGCTTTGCTGTTGGGTTTGTGGTTGGAAAACAACGATGAATAGGCGAACAATGCCTCGCCACCCCAACCTTTTGACTGCACTTCTTCAATTTGTTTGGTTATCCCCCAGCGAGAGTTCGAATCGGCATTCAATCCTATAACAAGTTGAGGCTTTCGATGCTCTCCAAATCGATGAATAAGTTCTTGCAAGAGCATGCGGAAATCATTTAAATCATCACGATACGCCATGGGTACAATCCAATCGACGATCTTTTCATCCAACCATACTTCCGATTCCTGGCCGGCTTCATCCAATGCCTTCGCTCTTTCGGGGATACAAGAGGCCGAGAGTTGCATTGTAGGAGCAACGTTTTTAATGGCTTTTCGAATTCCACGAACGGTTTTTGTCACTTGGTCGCACTTAAATTTCGCCCATTCTGCCGAACTGTGGGATGGAAATCGATTGTGAATTTCTTTGAAAGCTTTCACGCTGGCAGTGTCAAACGAAAAGTTGCGGTACGTTCGCAATTCACGATTGGCGGGGTAACGAACATAATCCATATGCAAGCCAGATAAATTGGGATATTTCGCGGCAATTTCACCAAACAGTTTGGCCAAATATTGGCGCACTTCAGGATTCCCGGGAGAAAGAAATGTATAGAATTTTTCCGGTGGTTTGAGAAGCACCCCTTCATGATCGAGCATGAACCAGGATCGATTCTTCATCCAAAGTTGATTGGCATGAGAGGGTGGATTATCTCGCCCGCGCCAGCCGGGAAAAACATTGATCCATCCATGCACTTCCAAGTGTTTTGATCCTGCTTCGCTGACCGCTTTGGCTAATGGGTCCCATCCGGGGTTTTGTCCTAACGAAGATACGCTGTCGCCCGTTAGCTCCCATGCCCAGGGTTCGATTTCTGAGTTGTAGAAAACGGTTCCATTCCCCCGAATTTGAAAAAAAACCTGATTGGCGCCCAAATAATGGGCGTTCTTCATGATTGCTTTGACATCTTCGGGAGACTTATAATCCCATCGTGTAACCCATACGGCGCGTTGATTGATGGTTTCATTGGATAATACGATATTGTTGATAAAAAATATAAAAATAATGAAATATGAGAAAATATAAATACGGGAAGAGATTTTAATAAACAATAGACACACTCCAGCCGAAACTACTTTTAACGCTATATAGATTCATGCGATAGCAAAACTCAATAAAGCAAAATTATGATAGGGATAACATCATGATTCAAGTTGATTCCAAAAAAGGTGTAATAAAAATTATTCCCATACATCAATCGTTTCAAACGGCAAGCACATATACGATCATTCAATTTATTATGGAATTATTTGACAAAGGGTATAATTGGATCATTCTCGACCTCAGTACTGCCTCACACCTGCAAAGTTCTTTAATTGGCGCGATTCTAAAACTCAGCCAATACTTTGCCCGTCAAGGTGGGGCCTTGGCTGTTGTTAGCCCTACGAATAAACACGATTTTCTAATTCAGCTCACTCGTGTTGACAAATTTACCGGTGTTTACCGCAGCATTGAAGAAGCCAGGGCTCACATGCAATGTGCGCAAAGCAAGCCCAAGCTTCAATGTGCGCTAGTACTCTGACACAGATGTTTTGATGGGTGAAAACATCTAAATTCAAAAGCAA
>CAZEZQ010000780.1:0-3387 GCA_964516245.1 uncultured bacterium
CCAAAACCTTTCAACTTTTTTGAAGTGCAAAGAGGGATGTTTTGGATTTTCTTTGAGTAACTCATATTTCTAATCAGCGAGCTCTTTAATTTCTGCTGGTAATTTGTTATAGCATTCCCAGAATGATGGTGTTGTGAAATGCTTCATATTTCTTTGAACTTGCCTTTTTTGAAGTCTTTTATTGCTGACTCTGCAAGTTCATCTAATTTTCCAGATTTCACATCTTCTTCAAATTGTTTATCCCAAATCACCGCATCGAATTCCTCAAACCAAGCACGGAATTCAGCAAGCTCTTCACGGGAAAGATTCGAAACTTCTTTTTCGATCTTTTGAACTGTTCTCATACTTTGCCTCATTGTGGCTAATCCCTAGCCAACAATATTTGAATTTTTTATTACAATCGCAATTTTCGCATTTGTATCCATACATAATGACTTGTCAAATCCTTCCTCGTGCCCGTCAATCAACAAATCCTCACTTCGGATACTCCATCCGCAGTTTCACCGGCCGCGGTCCTGCATTGCTTAAATCAAGTTCTCCAATGCCCAAATCATGCGCGGGCGAATCATCTTGCAGGCGAAAGTCATAATTCTGCCCGTCTACAAACATGGGATTGGCGATTTTGGAACCTTTGTCCTGCCCGCGTTCTCGCCATTCCTCCCAGGTCCAATCTTTAAACATTACTTCACCATCGCGCAGATCCCAATAGAGATTGTTGCGAAAGATATAGTTGTCGCCTTGAAAATTGCTGCCCAACAAATCACCACTGTCATAATACACAATGTTGTTTTCGAATGTGAAACTAAGATGGTCTTCATTGCGGGTGCGCATTACTTGATGTTCCGTACCAAAAGCGAAGATGTTATTTCGAATGATGTTCTCTTTGCCGTAATGCTGATGAAACCCGGCGCTTTTGGTGTTGTAAACTATGTTGCGCTCATAAACGATGCCAGTGCTGCCTTCGTCAGGATAAATGCCCCATCCACCATAATCGTAAGAATAAATGTCGTGAAAAATGTTGTGCCGCACCACAGTGCCTTCTTGCGGGCCAAGTGTATAGATGCCGCCCATATCGCTGAGAAATCGTTTGCCGATATCGTGTACTACGTTGTATTCAATGGTGTTGTGGTGGCAATTGTTTTCCCGGTACCCCCAGTTCCATCCCACCGAAAGCCCGGTGTAAAAGCCGTCATGAATGTGGTTGTGGGCAATCGTATTGTGGCTGGTTCGGCCAACCCAAACTCCAACGGCGGCTGGGAACACCTGTCCGTAGTGGGAAATATGATTGTCAGTCACCCGGTTGTTCATCGATTTTCGGGCTTCGTTTGTACGGTCGGTTTTTTCACCAATCCAAATGCCCCCTGCGCCCACATCTTCCACTGTGTTGGCAACGATCGAATTGTTTTTGCAGCCTTCAGCGAATTGGATGCCATAGTTGCCTAAATGCTTAAAGATGCAATGCTTCACGCTGCACGACAACGCGCCATCGGCCCGGAACGCGCCGGGGATATAGTGTGCGGCCTGCTCAGAGGCGTGGCCGGTTTCGGGCATGGGCCAGGCGGTGTGCTGGAACTCTAACCCAACAAAATTCAGGTGCTCGACAAATTCGTTGTTTTGTGGATCGCCTTTCAATTGCACCACATGCTCGTGAACGGGGGCGTACAATTCCAAATCGGCTGCGGATTCACTGGGCATCAAGTGGTAATACACATCACCGGTATTTTGATCGAGATACCATTCGCCGGGAGCATCGACTGCTTCGCGCAGGTTTTCGATCCAATAACGCTGATTGTCGACCAGCATGTGCGATCGCATCTGGCCGGAGAGGGTCACCACATTGTTCGTAGTATCCACACCGGCAATGGGCATTCGCGCCTGGCTCCATTTGACGGGAGAGACAAACTCCACATCGCCGCGCTTAGCCCATTCGGGCTTGATGTCATCATTGCGAAACGTGGCCCGCGCTTGCTTGTCTTTCGAAAACTTGCCTTCGATGGTATACACTCCATTGTTGGGGGTACGGGCGCGGGTGCGCCGTTCGCCGTTTACAAACAACTGGCGAAACACCCATCCTTGGTTTTTCACTTGAACTACATTGAACTGAATGATATCACCATTGCGTTGAAATGCATCGATCTCAACATTTCTCCCGCCGCTGATCACAGGGGTTTCGTGAGGGTAGGCAATATAAGTGATAGGGTTCTCGGCAGTGCCCGAATCTTGTGGAGTGAAAACCAGAGGTTCAGAAAGTTCATAAGTGCCGCCTCGAATATATACAGTGGCGGGCTGGTTTAATTCGCCTTGCTCTTTGAGCAGGCGTAAAGTATCCCGCGCTTTTTCAATGCTGGCAAAGGGGCCGTCTTCCCCGTCAGCTGTGGGTTCAAACTGAGTACCCGACCAGTTGTCATTCCCATTGGGTGAGACAAACAGGGCATATCCATTATCCGTGACGCCGATAGGCAGCGTTTGGCAGGATCCCAGAATGATAAGAGCCAAAAAAAGTAAAATGAGAGAGTGGAGTGATTTCATGTTTATTCACCTGTTGCTCATATTGTTTTCTAATAAAATAACACAACTCTTGTCACAATCGAAGAATTGCGAAAAAACAATTATTCGATCAGTTTGATCAAATCCATTTGCGTTGTATCCTGATAGATAAACAAAAATTTCAATTTTCGAAGGAGGATCGCCAAATGTCTTTAACTCCCTCAACCATGCTTCCCCTGGGTACCCAAGCGCCGGATTTTTCATTGCCCGATACCGATGGCAAAACGGTTTCTCTGTCTGACTTCAAAGGCAAACCGGCTTTGGTGGTGGCCTTCATCTGCAATCATTGTCCCTATGTAAAACACATTCGCGATGAGTTGGCGAATTTCGGCAAAGAAATGGATGAGAAAGGTGTAGGGATGGTGGCTATTAGCTCCAACAGCATCGAAACCCATCCTCAAGATGGCCCCGATAAAATGAAAGAAGAAAAAGAAGACGCTGGTTACACATTCCCTTATTTGTATGACGAATCCCAAGAAGTCGCAAAAGCCTATGCGGCAGCCTGTACGCCTGATTTCTATCTCTTCGATAAAGATCAAAAATTGGTGTACCGCGGCCAATTTGATGACAGCCGCCCCGATTCGGGCGTTCCCATAACAGGAGAATCACTGCGCCAAGCCGTAGATGCCGTCTTACAAGGCAAACCGGTCCCCGAAGAACAAAAACCCAGCATGGGCTGCAACATCAAATGGAATCCCGGCAATGAACCAGAGTACTTTAAATAATCTGACATATCGGCAAAAAGTCTTTTTTGGAGCGCAGGTCATAGACGCGCCTTGGTGGGTGTCCCCGCCTGCAACAATATACAGTGTAGATTAGACACCTTCTTTACGATATATT